>JAAWGY010000018.1 GCA_022795575.1 Angelakisella sp.
TCCTGGGGAGTTTCGCTCCTGCGGGAGCGACCAGGGCTCTGCCCTGGACCTGCAAGCCTTTGAAAAGGCTTGACCGAAACTTTTATCGCCCTGCGGGCCTTTGGCGGGACAGCCCTTAGAGCCTATCCAAAGCTCTCCCGGCACGCCGCCTTGGCAGGTCTTTTTGCTCCCCGCGGCGTTGCCGCGTCCCCAAACGCAACCGCCGCAGGCGGCTGTCAGACCGTTGGAAAAAACCTGCCAATTCGGTGTTCCGAAAATCCGGAATAGGCGCTTACGCCTCTTCCTCCACCACGTCTGCCTCGGGGGCGTTTTTGCGGACGCTTTCGATGCCGTTGAGGCAGGAGGACCTGCGGGTGTAGCCCTCGGAAACGGCGATGATCTCGCCGTTGCGGGCCTTTAAGCGGAAGCGAAACTCCCCGGCCTTGTCGGTGTAGACCTCAAACTTGGGGTTGGTGAGGGCCTCGAAGCCCTCCACGGTCTGGTCCTCCAGATTGGCGATGGGGGCGTTCTTGCGGACGCTCTCGATGCCATTTTTGCAGGCGGACTCGGAGGCGTAAACCTCGGAGGTGGCGATGATCTCGCCGTTGCCTGCCTTGAGATTAAACTTGATGCCGGTCTTTACCCTTTTGATTGCAAACTTGCCCATGGCACAGATGCCTCCCTTGTATATTGTGTGAAATCTGCCGTTTTTAGTATAGCAATTTAAGGGCGGCGTTGTCAACGAAAATGAGCGAAAAAGAGAGAAGCGCAGGGAATCCCCACTTTTTCCGCCTCCCGGCGAAAAATGCGCTTTTCCTATTGGTGACAGGTGGTAAATATGGTATAATGTCCGCAAGCGGCCATGATACAGGATCTAAAAGGCCCTTTTCCTCGTCCCCTTCGGGGACAACCGGAAAAGATGGCCAATGATACCATTTCGCTGCGCTTCATGGTATCATGTCCGCAAGCGGCCATGATGCAAAGCTTGCCGAAAGGGATGGCCGGTGATACCACCGCGCTCCGCGCTATGGCACCCCGTGCCATAGCAGGGCAGCACAACCAACGAAGCAACCTTGGGAGGTGACAGCATGGAGGGAGACATCCTTTGGGGGGTAGACCTGGAGCGGGACCAGCGGCTGGAGCGCCGGAGCCTCAGCCGCCTTCTTTCCGCGGTGGGCCTCACCATGCTGATCTTTCTGCTGGCGGCCCTTTCCACCGGCCTCCCGGTAAACCTCCTGCGCTGGTACTGGGAAAGCCACGGCATCCCCATCACCGATGCTTTGGCCCAGCTGGTAAATATGGCCAGCTATACCTATTCCCTCCTGCTGCCCCTCCTCTTCTTTGTCCTCTTCCAGGGGCCCCGCCGGGTGGGACGCCCCCTCTTCCCCCTGGGACGCCCCGCCCCCGGCGTCTTCTTCCCCGCCCTGGGGTTCTGCCTGGGGATCTGCTCCTTTTCCAACTACCTCTCCTCCTATGTGGCCCTGCTGATCCGGGAGGCGCTCCACCAGCCGGTCCCCACCTACCGCGCCGCCATCCCGGAAAGCGGCCTGCCCATGGTGCTGGGCATCCTCTCCGCCGCCGTCCTCCCGGCTGTGCTGGAGGAGCTCCTCTTCCGGGGGGCCATCCTCCAGGCCGCCCGGCCCTTTGGCGACGGCTTCGCCATCCTCCTCTCCGCCCTGGCCTTTACCCTCTGCCATACCACCGTCCCCCAGCTGATCCCCGCCCTGCTGGCCGGGCTGATGTTCGGCTTCTTTACCGTGCTCTCCGGCTCCCTTTGGGTAACGGTGCTGATCCACTGCTGCTACAACCTGCTGGCCGTGGCGGTGGAGCTGGCCGGCACCACCGGCGGGCCGGAGGCCCAGCGGGCGATGGCGCTGGCCATCGCCGCCGGCTCCTTCCTCCTTTGGGCCGGGGGAACCTATCTCCTCTGCCGCCGGTTCCTGCTGGTGGGGCGGCGGATGACCGGGGTCTACCAGGGCACCCTCTCCGGCCCGGAGCGGTTGGCCCGGGTGTTCTGCAATCCCCCCATGCTCATCGCCACGGCCACCCTATGCTGGACCACCTGGGAGCCGGTGGTGGGGGAGACGCTGAAGCGATGGAGCTGACACCACCGGCCCGCCGGAGCCATGAACGGTGGATGTCCCTGGCCATCCGGGAGGCCCGGCTGGCGGCAGAGGCAGGGGAGGTGCCGGTGGGGGCGGTGGTGGTCCGGGACGGGGCGGTCATCGCCCGGGGCCGCAACCGCCGGGAGGCGGAGGGAACCGCCCTGGGCCACGCCGAGCTGGAGGCCATCGCCGCCGCCTGCCGGGAGGTGGGGGACTGGCGGCTGACCGGCTGTACCCTCTACGTGACGCTGGAGCCCTGCTGTATGTGCGCCGGGGCCTGCCTCAACGCCCGGCTGGACCGGGTGGTGTACGGGGCGGCGGACCAGGCGGCGGGGTGCCTGGGGTCCCGGGTGAACCTTTTTGCCATGGGGCTGGGGCCGCCGCCGGGGATTCTCCCCGGGGTGCTGGCGGAGGAGTGCGGGGCGCTGCTCCAGGACTTCTTCCGGCAACGCCGCTGACCGCCCCGGGGACAGGCCTTTGCCCCCGCGATATCCAGGAAAACAAGGAAAAAAAGGAGTACCCCCAACCATGACAGACCTGAAAAAAGACTGGCCCCGCCTGCTGCTGCGGGCCGTGGAGTGTGCCCTGCGCTGTATCTTCAGCCCGGCCACCGCGGCCAGCATCGGCGCGGCGGCGCTGGCGATGCTCATCTTCACGGTGGTGTACCTCAACCATGTGGTTTATATCATCGACGGCGACAGCGCAACCGTCACCGTCACCGCCGAGCAGGACTATATGAAGATCCTGGCCAACGAGGAGATCCGCCTGGCCCCCCGGGATTTGGTGGAGGTGGTGGAGGCCAACGCCCGGAGCTTTGGGCGGATCTCCATCCGGCACCCATTTACCGTCTCGCTGACGGTGGACGGCGAAACCGACCGCTACTACTGTATGGAGGGGGACACGGTGGCGGATATGCTGGCCGACAACGGGGTGGAGCTGCGCAACGCCGATAAAATCACCCACCCCCGGGCCACGACACTGATGCCGGGGGACGATATCTCCATTGTCCGGGTGGATTCCCGCCGGGTGGAAAACGAGGTGGTCATCCCCCACGAGACGGTGGAAAAGCGGACCAGCGTCATCCGCAGCGGCACCACCCGCACCCTCCAGTACGGGGCGGACGGGCTGAAAAAGGAGACCTGGGAGGAGGTGCTGGAGGACGGCCAGGTGGTGGACCGGTACAAGGTCCGGGAGGATATCCTAAAGTATCCCACCACCGCCCAGGTGCTCATCGGGGACGGCAGCCCCATCTCCAACTTCGATTTCAGCAGCCAGTACCCCCTGGACGCCGAGGGCAACCCCATCAACTACATCTCGGTGCTCCGGGACCAGAAGGCCACCGGCTACCACCGCTCCGGCAAGGCCTGGGGGGCGGGCTACTGGACCACCCGGGGACAGTACGGCGAAACCTACTGCCAGGCCGGCACCGTGGCGGTAATCCGCCTGGACGAGATGCCCTACGGCACCAAGCTCTACATCAAAACACCGGACAACAAGTTTATCTACGGCTACGCGGTGGTGAACGACACCGGAGAATTTGCCGGCAACGGGGTGACGGTGGACCTCTTCTATGACAGCTACATCGAAAGCGTCCTGAACGGCGCGCGGTTTGTGGATATCTATATCCTGGAGATACCAGGGCAATAAGAGCGGGGCCGGCGGCTGCGATGGTGCATCGTGAGCCGCCGGCCCCTTTGTCCCCCGGATTTTCCCGCCGCCAGCCACAAAAAATCAAAAAACAGGCCCAAAGACGGCCGGCAGTAGTGCAATCCTCTTCAAGTTGTGGTAAACTATACCTGTTACCCTCCCCGCCATCCCCCGGGGTATTCTATACAAACAGGAGGCCCAGCCCACTATGGAAAAACAGAAATTCTACATCACCACCCCCATCTACTACCCCTCCGACAGCCTGCATATCGGCCACAGCTACTGCACCGTGGCCACCGATACCATGGCCCGGTATAAACGCCTTACCGGCTATGACGTTATGTTCCTGACCGGCGCGGACGAGCACGGCCAGAAAATCGAGGAAAAGGCCAAGGCCGCCGGCGTCACCCCCCAGGAGTATGTGGACCGGATCGTCGCCACCTTCCAGTCCCTCTGGCAGCTGCTGAACATCTCCCACGACCGCTTTATCCGCACCACCGACGACTACCACGTGGAATCGGTCAAAAGGATCTTCCGGGCCCTCTATGACAAGGGGGACATCTACAAGGGCTCCTACCAGGGCAAATACTGCACCCCCTGCGAGTCCTTCTGGACCGAAAGCCAGCTGGTGGACGGCAAGTGCCCCGACTGCGGCCGGCCTGTTGTTGACGCCGAGGAGGAGGCCTATTTCTTCCGCCTCTCCCGCTATGCCGACCGCATCCTGGCCTTGTACGACGAGCACCCGGAGTTTTTGACGCCCCAGTCCCGGGTCAACGAGATGCGGGCCTTTATCAACCAGGGGCTGGAGGACCTTTGTGTTTCCCGAACCAGCTTTTCCTGGGGGGTGCCGGTGGAATTCGATCCCAAGCACGTGGTGTATGTCTGGATTGACGCTCTGAGCAACTACATCACCGCCCTGGGCTACGGCAACGAAAGATACCATGACTTTGACCACTACTGGCCGGCGGACGTCCACTTTGTGGGCAAGGAGATCGTCCGCTTCCACGCCATCATCTGGCCCGCGATGCTGATGGCGCTGGATCTGCCCCTGCCCAAGCAGGTATACGGCCACGGCTGGCTGCTGCTGGACGGCGGCAAGATGAGCAAATCCAAGGGGAACGTGGTGGATCCGGTATTCCTCTGCCAGCGGTACGGGGTGGACGCCATCCGCTTCTTCCTGCTGCGGGCCTTCCCCTTTGGCTCGGACGGGGTGTTCTCCAACGAGGCGCTGATCTCCACCATCAACGCCGACCTTGCCAACGACCTGGGGAATCTGGTGAGCCGCACGGTAAGCATGGTAGAGAAATACTTTGGCGGGACGCTGCCGGCCCACCGCGCCGCCGAGCCGCTGGACGAGGAGCTGATGGTGCTGACACGGGCGCTGCCGGGCCGCTACGCCGGGGAGATGGAGGCGTTTGCCTTCCAGAACGCGTTGGGCGAGATCTTCCGGGTGGTGGGCAGGGCCAACAAATACATCGACGAATCCACCCCCTGGATCCTGGCCAAGGACGAGGGGAAGCGGGCACGACTGGCGGCGGTGATGTACAATCTGCTGGAATCCATCCGGGTTTGCGGTATCCTGCTAAAGCCCTTTATGCCGGAATCCGCGGAGAAGATCCTGGACCAGATCGGAGCAGTGGAGGGGGAGCGGAGCTGGGAGAGCGCCCAAAGGGTTTGCGGGCTGCGGGACCAGGTGACGGTAGCCAAGGGGGAGACGCTGTTCCCCCGGATCGATATGGCCAAGGAGCTGGCGGAGTTAGAGGCCCGGCAGGAGGCGCTGAAGGCGGAGAAGGCCAAGGAGGATGGCGCTGCACAGGCGGAGCCGGTGGCGGCGGAGATTGTGGTAGACGACTTCTTCAAGGTAGACCTGCGGGTTTGCCGGGTGGTGAAGTGCGAGGCGGTGCCCAAGGCAAAGAAGCTGCTGCGGCTGGAGCTGGACGACGGGATGGGGGGGCGGCAGATTGTGTCGTCGATCCATCCGTGGTACGAGCCGGAGGAGCTTGTGGGGCACAATATCATTGTGATTGCCAATTTGAAGCCGGCGAAGTTCTGCGGGGTGGAGTCCAACGGGATGCTGCTGGCGGGGGACGACGCGGAGGGCAACTGTAAGGTGGTGTTTGCGGATAATCTGCCGGCGGGGACGAGGATTGGGTAAGGGGGGTAGCCTGTCCCACAGGTTGTGCCCGCCGGGGCTTCCCGAAGGGCAACAGCCACATTTCGGCCCCACCCACCCCAAAAACCTACCGCCCAACCTCCCCCTCCGCCATAAACCGCAGCACAGTCCCCACCGGCAGCGCCTCCGGCCAGGGCAGCGAAAAAGCCATCGTTGCGTGAGGGGTAGCCTGAATCGCCTCCCCCGCCCCGTCCCGGAGATCCTCCACCGGAATCACCACCGGTGGCCTGCCGGGCAGCAGCGCCTCCAGGGTGTCCCCCACCCGGAACTTGTTGCGCTGGGAGCAGAGAAGCCGTCCCCTTTCCCACCCCTCCACCACCCCGGCGGCCTCCCAGGCGCGGATGTACCCCCCGGGGACACGCTGGCCGTCCTCCGGCCTGCCAAAGAGGAAGCCGGTGCAGTAGGGCCGGTGGCTCAGCTTCTCCGGCTCCGCCAAAAGCCACGCCGGCGGGTCGTAGACCTCGTTTTTCAGCAAATCAGTGGCGGTGCGGTAAGCGTTTACCGCCACCGCCACATAGTAGGCGGACTTTGCCCGGCCCTCGATCTTGAAGCTGTCCACCCCCGCGTCCCGGAGCTTATCCAGGTGGGGCAGCAGGCAGAGGTCCTTGGCGTTGAGGATGTAGGTGCCGTTTTCCTCCTCGCTGATGGGGAAGTACTGTCCCGGGCGGGTCTCCTCCACCAGGTGGTACCGCCACCGGCAGGGCTGGGCGCACTCCCCCCGGTTGCCGTCCCGGCCGGTAAAGTAGTTGGAGAGCAGGCACCGCCCCGAAAAGCTGACGCACATGGCCCCCTGGACAAAGTACTCCAGCTCCAGCTCCGGCGGGGTGTTTTGGCGGATGCCCCGGATCTCCTCCAGCGTCAGCTCCCGGGCCAGCACCACCCGCTTTGCCCCCAGGCCGAACAGCTCCCGGGCGGTAAGGTAGTTTGTCACCCCCGCCTGGGTGGAGATGTGCACCTCCACCTCCGGCACCTCCCGGCGGGCCAGCATCAGCACCCCCATGTCCGCCACGATAAAGGCGTCCACCCCGCAGTCCCGGAGCTCGTGGAGGTAGCCGGGGAGACCGGCCACCTCGTCGTTGTTCAGGAGGGTGTTGACGGTGCAGTAAACCCGGACGCCCTGGGCGTGGGCCCTCCGGCAGCCCTCCGCCAGCTGCTCCGGGGTGAAGTTTTTGGGGGCGGAGCGCATGGTGTGCTGCTTCCCCCCAAGGTATACGGCGTCTGCCCCGTAGCGGAGGGCCGCCTCCAGCCGCTCCATATCCCCCGCAGGGGCCAGTACCTCCGGGATGCCTTTTTGGGTCATGGTGTATCTCCTCCAGAAAAGTCTTGTGTTGGGTGCGGGGGCTATGGATGGGGCGGGGGGTAGGGGAAAGCTTTTAGAGCCTATTCAGGATCTCCCGGTGCGCCGAATTGTCAGGGATTTTTGTACCCTGTAAGGCAAAAAACCGCAGGAATACTTGTTGTATTGCAAGGTTTTTTAACGCCGCAGGGTGCAAAAAGGCCTGGCAAGGCGGCGTGCTGGGAGATTCTGAATAGGCTCTTAGGCCGGTGAGCCCAAAATGCGCCCGCCAGCTTCGCCGGCGGGCTGTTTTGGGGAGAAAGCGGCTACTCCTAACCCCGGCCGCGGTTTTGCGCTTCCTGGCCCAGTGAGTGCAGACCTGCGATTGGCCCCATTCTCACCAAAACGCCGCTGTTTTTGGACTGCGGCCTGACGGCCTGATAGGGCGGCAGAGCCTACCTTCTTTGGCACATACCCTGCCGTAAATCGTTCCCCCAAAGGGCTGCGCCAGCAGCCCCACGGCCAACCGCCGTAGGCGGCTCTTAGGCCGTGCCTCCCCTGAAAGGGGAGGTGTCGCCCGCAGGCGACGGAGGGGTCGGCCCCCGCAGGGGCCGCTCCCCCGCAGTGCGCCTACAAACAGCAGGGCCCGTACCCTTTGCCACAAGCCCTGCCATAACTCGTTCCCCCAAAGGGCTGCGCCAGCAGCCCCACGGCCAACCGCCGCAGGCGGCTCTTAGGCCGTGCCTCCCCTGAAAGGGGAGGTTGCCCGTAGGGCACGTTCCCGAAGGGATGCCCGCGGGCGACGGAGGGGTTCCCCCCGCAGGGGCCGCTTCCCTCGGCACAAGTCCCACCGTTGTTGCAGCCGTCCCGGGGCCTTTCGCTCCCTGCGGGGAGCGACCAGGGCTCTGCCCTGGACCTGCAAGCCTTTGAAAAGGCTTGACCGAAACTTTTAGAAGCCGTAACGGTGGCCGCTGTGCGCAGATTGACGAGCAAATTTTTTGTATGCCAACGCCAAAAAAGCGCAGGAATACTGGATGTATTGCAAGCTTTTTTGGCAAAGGCAGACGGAAAATTTGCTGGCAAGCTGCGTGCAGTGGCTACCGGCACGGCTTCTTTGCCCTGCGGGCCTCTATGGACAGGTCCCCTACCCCCGCTTCACCAGCACCGGCTCCACCGCCTGCCAAACCCTCCCCGCAATCTCCCCCGGCGGGTAAGGCTCGCTGCCGTTACAGCAGCCAACCACCACCCACCCCAACCGCTCCGCCCCATACAATGCAGCCTCCCTGCACCGCAGCAGATAATCAAAATCCGCCTCGTGCAAGTCCTTCCGGCTATCATCCCCCTGGTACCGCCGGTCCAGCAGTTTCCGGGACGTCTCCGGCGCCATATCCAGGTACACCACCAGCTCCGGCCTGGGAATCCCCACCCGGCCGTACTCGGTCTCCTCCAGCCAAGTAAGGTACCCGTCCCACTCCCCCCGTGGCAGCTTGCACATCTGGTGAGCAACGTTGGAGGTAGCGTACCGGTCCGCCACAATCAGATAACCCTTCCGGTAATCCTCCCCCCAGTGCCGCAAAAAGCTGGCGTACCGGTCCACCGTGTAGAAGAGGGACGCCCCGTAAGCGTTCACCTCCTCCAAACCGCCCAGCTCCCCCCCCAGGTAGAGCTTGACCAGCGCCGAGCTGGTGTCCTCGTAGTCCGGGAAGGAGATCCGCCGGAAGCTCCCCCCCCACCTTTCTGCCAGGTGGTTGCAAAGAAGCCCGGTCTGTGTGGCCTTGCCGCTGCCGTCCAGCCCCTCGATGACAATAAGCCTCCCGTCAGCCATGGCAGTATTCCTCCTTCATTGCCCGGTACTCCGCCCGCACCTCCGCCGCCCGGCCGCAGGACATCTTGCCCTCGGGGCAGGCCCCCGTGACGCAGGGGGGGCCGCAGTGGGCAAACAGGGTGGGGGCGACTGGCAACACCAGCGCCAGCATCTGCCGTGCACACTCCCGTATCTCCCACTGTGCCCTGGCGCAGCAGCGGTGGCGGAAGAAGTTGTGGAGAGCCCGGGCGTTCATCGTAACCATCATCTTGGTATCGCAGGCGCCCGGCAGAACAAACCGGGCGTCCTCGATGGCGGTTTTCTCCGCCGCCCGGGCAGCGGCCTTCTCCTCCATCCCGCTGGCCAGGTACTCCGCCCGGCGCTTTTCGGTGAGGATGGCGGCAATCCGTTCATAGGAGGCCTGGGCCGCCTCCATGGCGGCGATAAACTCCGCCCTCGCCTCCGGCTCCGCCTCGATTTGGGGCGGAAGGACATAGTCAAAGTGGTTCTCCCGCACATACCGCTGGCTCTGGACGCTGTAGGAGGCGATGCGGTGGCGGGTGATCTGGGCCAAGAGGGAGCGGCTCACCCCCTCGATGCCAAAGGTGAAGGAGGCGTGCTCCATGGGGCTCTCGTGGCCAAGCTCCCCTAACATGGTAAGGAAGGACCGGGTCTTTTCCGGGGTGAGGTGATCCATCACGGTATCCAGGTCCGCCGGGCTGTAGCAGAGCTTGGCGGCTGCGGCTACCGTCCTTTCCGGCTCCGGGGTGTGGGCAATAAGGGTGACTTTCATGGCGCTTCTCCTTCAAAAAATGGTTTCAATCCGGGCGTCTGCCCAGGCGGAAAGGAAGGGTTGGCCCGCCACAACGGCGTTTTCCACCAGCTCCTCCACCGTGTCAAAGCTCTGCTGCACGCCCCCCTCCCAAAGGGAGACATACCGCTCCGCCCTGCTCCGGGAGAGGAAGCACTCCCGCCCCCCTGCTGTAAACTCCACCTCCCGCCCCTGCCGGATCAGCCAGATCAGGGCGGCAAGGGATTTGTTGTCCGCCAGCTCGGCGGCGATGCGGTCGTGTAGCGCCATCCTCCTGCCTCCTATAGGTACAGGTTCATCAGCTCGCAGTCGAAGTACTCCCCGCCAATCTTAAAGAAGCCGGGGTAGTGCCCAATCCGCACAAAGCCAAATTTTTCGTACAGGCGGATGGCCCGGGGGTTGTCGCTGCGGACCTCTAACTCGATGATCTCCAGCCCCTGGGCCCGGGCGTGGGCGATGACCTCCTCCATCAGGGCAGAGCCGACTCCCCGGCCCCAGGCCTCCCGGAGCACCGAAATCCCCAGGCTCCCCCGGTGGGCCAGCCGCCGGGACAGCGCCCCCAGGTGGGCGTTGCCGACAATCCGTCCCCCCTCCCAGGCGGTCAGCATCAGGCTTTTGGGGTTCTCGGCCTCCCTGCGGAGAAACGCCGCCTCCTCCTCCACCGTGGCGGGGAACTCCCCCGCCCCAAAGGTGAGGTTGTCCGTCTCGCCCCCCACGGTGTTCAGGTACTCGATCAGGGCCGGCGCGTCCTCCGGCCGGGCCCGTTGGATGGTAACGCTCATGGCTGCTCCTCCTTCCTCTCAAACAGAATGGTCATCCTCCCCGCCGGACAGCTCCCGCTTTTGCCCCAAAAAGGGGTGGCCGCTGTCTCCCCAGGGCCAGCCGCCTGGGGGGGCTGTATTGGCGGCTATCCGCCGCACCTCTCCAGCCGGGCAAAGGTGGCCATAATCCGCTTGGTGCCCACCCGGTCAAAGGCCACCTCCACCAGGTGGTCCCCACCCATGGGGGTGATGCTGAGGATGGTTCCCTCCCCAAAAACCCGGTGCTTTACCCGCTCCCCGGTGGTAAAGTCAAAGACCGCCGGGGCCGCCGGCTGGGCCAGGGGGCGCTTCTTCAAGGGCTTGGGGGCGCCGGAGGCGGCGCCCAGGGCGGAGGGGGCGGCGCGGCGGACCGTCTCGTCCCGGCTTTCCACCAGCTCCCGGGGGATCTCCTCCACAAACCGGGAGGGGCGGTTGTAGGCGGTGCGGCCAAAGATCATCCGCTGGGCGGCGGTGGTAAGGCAGAGGCGCTGCCGGGCCCGGGTGATGCCCACATAGGCCAGCCGCCGCTCCTCCTCGATCTGGACCGGGTCCATCATGGCGTTCATGCTGGGGAAGATCCCCTCCTCCGCCCCGGCGATAAAGACCACCGGGAACTCCAGCCCCTTGGCGGCGTGCAGCGTCATCATCACCACCGCGTCGTCGGCGGGGTTGTAGCTGTCCAGGTCGGTGTAAAGGGCAATCTCCTCCAAAAAGCCGGAAAGGCTGGGCTCCTGGCTCTCCTCCACGTATTTGGCGATGGTGGTCTTCAGCTCCTCCACATTCTCCAGCCGGCCCCGGCTCTCAAAGTCGTTTTTCTGTTCCAGGGCCTTTCCATAGCCGCTCTCCTCCAGCAGGGCGGCAAAGGTATCGGCCAGGGGCTCGGTGTCCACCCGCTCCCGCAGCCCCTCCATCATGGCGGCAAAGGCCTCCAGGGCCTCCGCCTTTTTGCTCAGGGGGGCGTACTGCCCGGCGGTGGCCAGCACCTCAAACAGGGGGATGCCCAGGGTGGCGGAGATCTCGGCGGCGGTGGCCATGGTGGCCTCCCCGATGCCCCGCTTGGGCTCGTTGATGATCCGCCGCAGCCGCAGGGCGTCGTTGGGGTTGTTGATGACGCTGAGGTAGGCCAGCACGTCCTTGATCTCCTTGCGCTCGAAGAACCGCAGCCCCCCCACCACCCGGTAGGGGATGCCCCAGCGGATAAACGCCTGCTCGATGGAGTTTGACTGGGCGTTCATCCGGTAAAGGACGGCGTGGTCGCTGTATCTGCGGCCCTCCTCCTCCACCCCCCGCCGGACGGTATCGGCGATAAAGGCGGCCTCCCGCTGCTCGTCCGCCCCCCGGAAGACCAGGATGGGCTCCCCCTCCGGGTTTTTGGTCCATAGGGTCTTGCCCTTGCGCTGGCGGTTGTTGGCAATCACGCCGTTGGCGGCGTCCAGGATGCGGGTGGTGCAGCGGTAGTTTTCCTCCAGCCGGATCACCCGGGCGGCGGGGAACTGCTCCTCAAAGGAGAGGATGTTCTCGATGGTGGCCCCCCGGAATTTGTAGATGCTCTGGTCGTCGTCCCCCACCACGCATAGGTTTTGGTGGCCCCCGGCCAGCAGGCTTACCAGCAGGTACTGGGCGTGGTTGGTGTCCTGGTACTCGTCCACCATGATGTACCGGAAGCGGCGGCGGTACTTTTCCAGCACGTCGGGGAACTGCTGGAAGAGCCGCACCGTCAGCAGGATGATGTCGTCAAAATCCACCGCCGAGGCGGCCCGGAGCTTGTCCTGGTACTTTTGGTAGACCTTGGCGGCGGTTTTATAGAGGTAGTTGTCCCCCTTCTCCTTGGCCAACCCCTCCGGGGAAAGGAGCCGGTCCTTGGCGGAGGAGATGATGCCCAGCATCGCCTTGGGGGCAAAGCTCTTTTCGTCCAGCCGCAGCTCGGCCAGGCACTCCTTCAGCACCCGGACGCTGTCATCGGTATCGTAGATGGCAAAGCTGCTGCTGTAGCCCAGGGCGGAGATCTCCGCCCGGAGGATGCGGGCGCAGGCGGAGTGGAAGGTGGCGGCGTTGACGTCCCGGCCCTCCTCCCCCAGCATCGCCTGGAGGCGCTCCCGGAGCTCCCCGGCGGCCTTGTTGGTAAAGGTGATGGCCAGGACGTTCCAGGGTTGGGGGCGGTTTACCGCGATGATGTCGGCGGCGGTATGGGCGCAGGAGCCGTCGGCGGCGCAGCGGCGGAGGATGTCCCACTCCTCCCCGGAGAGCTGGGGGGGGATGTAGTCCCCCTGGCAGGCCAGCCCAAAGCGGAGGAGGTTGGCCACCCGGTGGATGAGGACGGTGGTTTTGCCGCTGCCGGCGCCGGCCAGAATCAGGACGGGGCCGGAAAGGGTCTCCACCGCCTGGCGCTGCATGGGGTTAAGGGTGCCATAGGAGGCGTCCAGGATCCTCCTTTTCAGGGAAAGAAATTCTTGCCGCTGGTTTTCTGTCATAGCTGCTCCTTTTATCACAATCTGAAAAATAGTACAGGCATTGGTATTGCAGAGGGGCGGCGGGGACAGCCGCCCCGCCAAGCCATATGTGATGTGCCCGCCCGGAAGCCCGGGCGGGCACATGGCCGGCGGGAGCCTGCCTCTCTGCCCCCCAATGGCGGGAGGCGAAGGGATGCCGCCCCCTGGTCAAGGGCGCCCGGGGCCCCGCCGGCCCTGCGCAGGCTCTTTGTCACAGCACGCCGCCGGTGAGGTTCAAAAACCGCAGCAGCTGGTAATTCCACTCCATGGAAAAGTAAAGGAGGTTGAGGCCGCCCAGGGCCGCTGTCACCAGCAGGTCGGGCCAATCCCGCCGCCGCACCGCCCAAACCAACAGGGCGGCAAGCAGCCCCAGCCCCAGCACCCCCGTCCCGTTAAAGGGGGAAAGGTTTGGCAGCGGGGAGGAGACATACAGGTTATAGGTGTGGAACATCCGGGCCAGGGCCACCCCCATCCCCCCGTTCCGGAGGAGATAGGCCAGCAGGAACAGCACCCCCGGCAGCACCGCCACGATGTAAAGCAGATACTGATAGCTTTTGCGTATCTCAAACCCCGCGGCCTTCTGCCGCAGCTCGTCCAGCTTACCCATTGCGCAGTCCTCCTATCGCGTCATCACAAGGTGGTTTTCCGCCCCCTGTCAGGGCGCTTCGCCAATCACCGAGGTGGCGCCGCCCCGGTCCCGCATCAGGGGCAGCATATCGTCGGTGTACTCCACCCGGCCGTCGGGGAACACCCAAAGGGCCATCACCCCCAGCTCCCGGGCCAGGGCCTGTCCCTCCTGGTAGTCCATGACAAAAAGGCAGGTGGAAAGGAAGTCCCCCAGGCCGGAGTCATCGGCCACCACCGTCAGGGCCCGGTAGTGGTTGGCGGGCCACAGCGTCTTGGGGTCGATGATGTGGTGGATGTACTGGTCCCCCAGGGTATAAAACTGGCGGTAATCGCCGCTGGTGACGACACACTTGCCGCTGACAAAGAGGACGTCCAGGGAGGCGGTGGCGGGGTCGTCGGGGTCGGCAAAGGGGTTTTGGATCCCGATGCCCCAGCTGCCCCGGACGCCGTCCAGGGGGGGATCCTTGGTGACGATGTTGCCGCCGGCGCTGATGGTAAAGGAGTGAAAACCAGCCTGGTAAATCTCGTCGGCCACCAGCTGGGCGGCGTAGCCCTTGGCCACGGCGCCCACGTCCAGGGCCATCCCCCGGTCCTCCAGAAAAACGGTGCCCGCCTGGGGGTCGATGACCAGCTTATCCAGGCCGGCGCTGGCGGCAGCGGCCCGGAGGTCCTCCATGGGGGGGACGGCGTCGGGGGCATCGGCGGGCAGGGCGGTACCGGAGTAGCGCTCCCGGTACTGGTGCCAGAGCTGGAGGGCGGGGCCCATGGTGATATCCACCCTGCCGCCGGTGCGCTGGCACCAGTCCTTGGCAAACTGGAGCATATCAATCAGCTCCGGCTCCACCGCAACCGGGGCGACGCCGGCGTTTTGGTTGATGGTGCAGATGTTGTTGACGCCGGTGTACTCATAGAAGCGGTCGTAAAGGCGGCTGAGGTGGGCAAAGCGCTGGTGGATGGTCTCGGCGTAGTCCTCAAACTCCTGCTGGGTTTTGGTGTAGCCGATGATCTGGATAATGGTATCGAAGGTATCGTAAAACTGGGTGGTATAGCGGGTATAGCCGGTATCGGGGGCGGAGGTGCTGCTGCGGGAGGGGGTACAGCCGGCGGTAAGGAG
The DNA here is from genome assembly GCA_022795575.1 of Angelakisella sp. Taxonomy (GTDB): domain Bacteria; phylum Bacillota; class Clostridia; order Oscillospirales; family Ruminococcaceae; genus Angelakisella. The sequence continues at coordinate 14,826 of JAAWGY010000018.1, forward strand.
CAGGGCTGTGGCCAAAAACAGGCAGCAGAGCCGCCGCAAGGATTGTCGCATCACAGAACCTCCAGTATCGTTTAAGATATCCGCCGGCCCCGCAGGGGGGCGTAAAGGAAACCACTTTTACAGGGATGGCTACAGCTCGCTGCGCCCGGCCAGGGCGCGGTACAGCGTCACCTCGTCGGCGTACTCCAGGTTGCCGCCAACCGGGATGCCGTAGGCCAGCCGCGTCACCTTTACCCCAAGGGGCTTTAGCAGCCGGGCGATGTACATGGCGGTGGCCTCCCCCTCCACGGTGGGGTTGGTGGCCATAATGACCTCCTCCGCACCGTCCTTGTTCACCCGCTCCAGCAGGCCCTTGACATTGATCTGCTCCGGGCCCACCCCGTCCATGGGGCTGATGAGGCCGTGGAGGACGTGGTAAACGCCGTTGTACTCCTTGGTGCGCTCAAAGGCCAACACGTCCCGGGGGTCCTCCACCACGCAGATCAGCCCCTTCTCCCGCCCCTTGGCGGCGCAGATGGGGCAGAGCTCCCCGTCGGTGAGGTTGCCGCAGACGGGGCACTTCTTGATTTTGGTGCGGGCGTCCAGGATGGCCCCGGCAAAGTCCCGGGCCTTCTCCTCCGGAAGGTCCAGGATATAAAAAGCGAACCGCTGGGCGGTTTTGCGCCCCACCCCCGGCAGTTTGGCGAATTGTTCAATCAGCTTTACCAGCGGCAGGGCGCCTTCCATCACCGGGCCCTCCCCTTAAAACATCCCGGGGGCCCGCATCCCGCCGGTGATGGCCCCCATCACCTGCTGGGCGTCGGCCTCCGCGGCCCGGATGGCCTCGTTCACCGCCCCGGCAATCATATCCTCCAGGATCTCCACATCCTCGGGGTCCACCACCTCCGGCTTAATGGAAACCTTTACCACTTCCTTTTTGCCGTTCATGGTGACGGCCACCATGCCGCCGCCGGCGGTGGCCTCGTACTCCTTGGCGTTCAGCTCCTCCTGGGCCTTTTCCATGGCCTCCTGCATCTTTTGGGCCTGGCGGATCATCTGGTTCATGTTGGCGGGGGCTCCGCCGCCCATCCCCTGGGGCAGTCTTGCTTTCATAAACGTCATTCTCCTTCTGCTAAAATGCGAACTTCTTGCCGGGCGCGCGTTCGCCCGCAGGTTTGTAAAAAACGTTGCTTTTCCTCCTGTTCCTCCGCTGTAAAGCAGAGGCCGGTAAGCTCGTCAAAAAGCGCCGGCTCCCGGCACAGCTGCCGCGGCGCGGGGGGCGGGCCCTTTTGGCGGTAGTAGCGGATCACCCGGGCCACCACCCCGGGGCGGCACAGGTTGATGCCCCAGGCCTCGGTCCAGCTCTGCCCCAGGCGTACAAAGGGGCGCTTGTCCCGGTAGACCAGCAGCTCCAGGCCCTCCACTCCTTCGGAAACCGAGTAGGTGTAAAGGACCTTTTCCACCGTGATCCGCCGGGCCTTTACCACAAACCCTGCCACGGCCTGCCCCCTACTGGATGTCCACCGGCACCCCGGCCTCCTGGGCGGCCCGCAGGATGTCGTCCACCGGGGCGGCCTTGGGGGCCTCCTCCTGGCTTTGGGGGGCGGGGCCGTTGTAGGGGCCGATGCCGTAGCGGACTCCCGTTACCTCCATAATGGCCTTTTTGATGGAGTCCCGGGTGTACTCGTTGCTCTTCATCATCTCCCGGAAGACCGGGTTCTGGCTGGCGATGAGGATCCGCTTGCCCGCCTGGTAGGCGTCGGAGCCGGTGAGGGCCCCCTTGGCGGCGGGGTTGGACCGGCCCAGCCGCTCCAGCACCTCCCCCCACTGGGGGAAGGGGACGGCATCCTTGCTGGGGTCCGGGGGCGGGGCGGCGCCGGGCCGGGACCGGGCGCCGGAGGGCGGGGCCTCCCGGGGGGGGGCGGCAGGCCGGGGCGCCGCCGGCGCAGGGGCGGCCAGCCCTCCGGCCAGGGCGGCGTTGAGCTTGGCCTCCAGCTGATCCACCCGCTGGAGCAGGGCCTCCGGGGACTGGTCCAGCCGGGGGTCGCAGAGGCGGATAGCGCCCATCTCCAGCTCGGTACGGCGGGAGGAGGTACGGGTCATGGCGGACTGGACCTCCTGGAGCACCCGGACGGCGTGGATCAGCCGCCCCACGGTAAAGCTGCCCGCCTGCTCCCGGTAACGCTCCAACGTCTCCGGCAGGCAGACGATGAGCTCCCCGGGATCCCGGGAGGACAGCACCATCAAGAGGTTCCGGAAGTGGCCCACCAGCTGGGAGCAGAGGCGGTCGTACTCCACCGCCTGGCCTCCCACCTTAGCGATCAGGTCCATCACGGCGGGGAGGTCCCCTGCCGCCACCCCTGCGGCCAGGTCAAAAAGATAATCCTGGGGGACCAGGCCCGCCGCATCGCTGACGGTCTGCACCGTAATCTCCCCCTGTTCCCCGCTATGGGAGCGGCAGAGGTCCAGGAGGGAGAGGGCGTCCCGCATTCCGCCATCGGCCAGGCGGCCCAACAGGTGGGCGGCGTCGGTGTCCAGGGCGAAGCCCTCCTCCCCGGCGATATACAGCAGGCGGGCGGCGATGGTATCGGCCCCGATGCGCCGGAAGTCGAACCGCTGGCAGCGGGAGAGGATGGTGGGGAGCATCTTCTGGACCTCGGTGGTGGCCAGGATAAAGATCACATGGGCGGGGGGCTCCTCCATAATCTTCAGCAGCGCATTGGATGCATCCTTGGAGAGCATATGGGTCTCGTCAATAATATACACCCGATACTTGGCGGCGGCGGGGAGGAAGTAGGCCTCCTCCCGGAGGGCACGGATATCGTCCACGCCGTTGTTGCTGGCGGCGTCGATTTCCATCACATCGGTGACGGCGCCGCTATCGATACCGCGGCACATTTCGCAGGTACCGCAGGGGCTGCCGTCCACTGGGTTCAGGCAGTTTACCGCCTTGGCAATCAGCTTAGCGCAGGTAGTTTTGCCGGTACCCCTGCTACCCATCAGCAGGTAGGCATGGGCGGGGCGGCCCTGGCGGATCTCGTTCCTCAGGGTTGTAGTGATTGGCTCCTGGCCCACCACATCGTCGAAGCTTTTGGGTCTCCACTTACGATACAGGGCTTGATACACCTTTACGCCGCCTCCTTTCCGGACCTACAAAAAAGGACAGACACAGCCGGGATGGGAACGCCTTCTGCCATACGGAGGCCGGTTGGCTGCGGCACCCGCAGAGCGCCGCTTAATGCTGCTCGGTTCCCCGCCTGACATGGTTCACGGCGTCGCGTCGCACAGGACCGGACCTCCGCATGGCACAAGGTGTTCCTTTGACTGTCTATCCTTTTCCTGCCGGCATTGGACTGTTTGCCGTTCCGGCTTGGTTAGTATTATACACGCTTTTGCAGGAAAACTCAACTGTTTTGGAAGAAAAAAAACGGCGGGGGGTAGAAGTGGCTTTTGTGCAGAGCAGCGGCCTGTCCCACAGGTTGTGCCCGCCGGGGCTTCCCGGCCGCAGGTCCAGGGCCGCGCAGGCCCTGGTCGCTCCCGCAGGAGCGAAACTCCCCAGGTTGACTATGATAACGGCAGGGCTTGTGTTTTTGGCACAG
>JAAWGY010000019.1 GCA_022795575.1 Angelakisella sp.
GAAAGCCATCAAGGCTTCCTGCGTTTTTGGGGCTTCGGCAGCTGAAAAAGCTCCTCGCCCAGCTGTATGCCGCCAATTCTGATGATTGCTATAAGAGCCGCCTGCGGCGGTTGCGCCTGGAAAAAATCTTGCAATACAGCAAGTATTCTGCGAAGCAGACGTGCCCAAAGGGCTCCGAGATTTTTTGCCTTGCAGGACGAAAAAATACCCGTCCATTCGGCGCACCAGGAGATCTTGAATAGGCTCTGAGAGAGCAGGGGAAAAGCGGCAAGGAAACGGGGAAGGGGAGAGGCGGCTTGACAATCTGGCTTCCGCTGGAGCGGTGGAGGGAACAACGGGTGTTTTGGCTGGGGCTTTCCCGCCCGGCTCCACAGCCGGTGCGGCTGATCCTCCAGCCCCTTTTGCCCACCCGGGAGACGGAGGGGGACCCCCGCTGGGAGGAGTGGCATTGTTACCTCTTTCCCCTGGCTATTGGGATGGGGGACTACCGGCGGCTGCTGGCGGGCTGCTTTGCCTGCGCCTACCCCACCCGGGACGCCATCGATGGCACCCCGGCGGCGGCGCTGGACCCCTGCTCCCCCAACTGGCTGGCGGCGGGGGATTGGGAGAGGATCACGGCGGCGGTCCGGCGGGAGATGGCCGGGGCTTCCCGAAAGAAGGCCCGGTTCTACGACCGCTTTCTCCGGTGGACCGAAGCGGCGCTGACCCATACCGATATCATCATCGCGGATGGAAACCAATAAAGGAGCAACGGGAAAATGGCAGGAAAAAGCAAGGCGAAAACGGTATATGTTTGCACCCAGTGCGGCTGCGAGGCCCCCAAGTGGCAGGGAAAATGCCCCGACTGCGGCAGCTGGAACTCCTTTGTGGAGGAAACCCGGGTGACGGGGGGCTCCGCCGCCAAATCAGCCGCGGCGGAGCGCCGGGCCGCCCCCGCCAAGGTGCGGCCGCTGGCCGAGGTATCGGCGGACGAATCGGTGCGGTACCGTACCGGCATGAAAGAGCTGGACCGGGTGCTGGGGGGCGGCATCGTCCCCGGGGCGGCTATCCTGGTCTGCGGCGACCCGGGCATCGGCAAATCTACCGTTCTCCTCCAGATGTGCCGCACCATCCAGCCCGGGCTGCGGGTTCTCTATGTATCCGGGGAGGAGAGTATGCGCCAGGTAAAGCTCCGGGCCAACCGTTTGAGGGTGGCAGGGGAGAACGTCCTCCTCACCTCCTCCACCGATGCCGAGGAGATTTACGAGACGGTTCTGGCGGAAAAGCCGGATGTGGTGGTGGTGGACTCCATCCAGACCATCAGCCTCTCCGCCATCACCTCCTCCGCCGGCAGCGTAACCCAGGTGCGGGAGTGCACCCAGCTGCTGATCAACGCCTGCAAGGGCAGCGAGATCCCCCTTTTTATTGTGGGCCACGTCAACAAGGACGGGGGCATTGCCGGGCCCAAGGTGCTGGAGCACATGGTGGATACCGTCCTCTACTTTGAGGGGGACCGCAACCTCAGCTACCGCATCCTCCGGGCCATCAAAAACCGCTTTGGCTCCACCAACGAAATCGGCGTCTTTGAGATGAGCGGCGGCGGCCTTTTGGAGGTGGAAAACCCCTCCGAGGCGCTGCTTTCCGGCCGGCCCACCGATGTTTCCGGCACCTGCATCACCTGTATGATGGAGGGGACCCGGCCCATCCTGGTGGAGGTCCAGGCCCTCATCGCCAAAACCAGCTTCGGCAACCCCCGCCGGGTGCCCACCGGCTTCGATTTTAACCGTACCGCCCTCCTGATCGCCGTGCTGGAAAAACGGGGCGGGTATTTTATGGGCAACCTGGACGTCTTTATCAACGCCGCCGGCGGAATGCGCATCGACGACCCCGGGGCCGACCTGGCGGTGGCCCTCTGCATGGTCTCCAACCTCCTGGACAAGCCCGTCGATTCCAAGCTGCTGGCCCTGGGGGAGATTGGGCTGGCGGGGGAGGTGCGCCCGGTGGGGCTGGCGCAGCAGCGGGTAGGGGAGGCCTACCGCCTGGGCTTTACCACCTTTATCCTCCCCAAAAGCAGCCTGCGCACCATCGACCAGGGCCAGTACCCCGGGGCGGTGTTCCACGGGGTATCCAGCATCGGGGAGGCGTTCACCGGCCTTCGGATGGGCCGCCGCTGACCTCCCCGGGCGTTTCCAGGTAGATACAGCGGTTTTCCAGAGGCCCCTTGGGGTTGGGGATGGCGCAGGGGTGCTCCAGAACACAGTAGCCATCCTGCTGATGGATGCAGTTTTCGCTGCAAACGATAAGATTCACCGGTCAAACACCTCCTTGCCCCATAGTTTCCGGCCATCGGCCCCGATTATTCCGCAAAAATTTTCTTGCTGCCCCGGTCATATTTTCCAACGGTTTTGGGAAACTATCCTTCAGAAGAAGGGTAGGCTTCTTCAAAACCGTTTTTTGATGGGGAGGAACTGTAGCCATGCACAAGAGGATCGCCCTGATTGCCCTGTTTGGAGTTATCGCGCTGCTGGGGCTGCTGCCGGGGCTGATTTTACAGCAGGTGGACCGCTATCAGGTCCTCTCTCCCCAGCTGGTGCAGTACCGCCCCAGCATCCGGTGCGAGGGCGTCGTCTGCCCCGCCGAAAGCTACGACCTGCTGGCCTCCGGCCTTTACCGGGTGGAGGAACGGTACCGCTCCCTGGGAGACCGGGTGCAGCAGGGGGAGATTCTGGCGCTGCTGGCCCCGGTGGGCCGGGACCCGGTGCTTTACCTGCAAACCGGGGGCAGCGGCCTTGGGGCGGAGGATGACCTTGCCGCGCTGGCCAAGAGCTACGGGCTGGAGGGGATGGACCTGCCGTCGGGGGCCGGCGGGGTGCTGGCCATCCAGGGGAGCGGGGAAGAGGAGCCCATCCCCGTCACCTCCCCCTTAGACGGGGTGCTCACCAAGGAGGCGCCCGCCCCGGGGAGCGTGGTGACACCCGGGGGGACCGTCTGCGCGGTGGAGGGCCGGGGGGAGTATTTCGCCCGGCTGACGGTGGGGGAGAAGGACGCCGCCAAGCTGACGGTGGGCAACGAGGTCATCCTCACCGGGGAGGGGGTTGGGCTGACGGCCTGCTCCGGCGTCCTCTCCAAAATCTACCCCGGCGCCCGCAAGGAGCGCAGCGGTACCATGGTCCAGAACGTGGTGGATATCGAGGTGTCCATCCAGCCGGGGAGCCAGGAAATCCGCCCCGGATTCACTGTGAAGGCGCAAATCTTTACAGCCGACCAGCGGGAGATGCTGGTGCTCCCCTATGAATCGGTACGGCAGGACCAGGAGAACCAGGAGTATGTTATGGTGGCGGGGAGCTACCGCCTGGAAAAGCGCCCCATCGTCACCGGGCAGGAGACCAGCGACGGTATCGAGGTTTTGGAGGGGCTTGCCGCCGGGGAGCTGGTAACGGTGCCGGAGGGGAGCCAGGCCGAGGGGACCAGGAGCCGGTATCTTTTGGAGTGGGAGGAATAGAGAAGATGGAGCTTTTGCGGACAGCGGCCAGAAGCATCCTTTCCCAGCGGGCCCAGCTTTCCCTCACCCTCTGCGGAATCGCCATCGGCGTTTTTTCGGTGCTGATCATCTCCGCCATCGGCTCGGCGGGGCAGGAGGTCATCAACCGGGAGCTGGAGAAGCTGGGCTTTGGCTGTCTCACCATCACCGCCGCCCAAAAGGAGCTGAACACCCTAAGCGGCGACGACCTGCTGGCGGTAAGCGCCATGCCGGAGGTATCGGTGGCGGCCCCCCTTAACACCAGCATCGGCCGGGCGGTGATGCGGGACTACGCCGGGGAGGTGCTGCTCTGCGGGGTGGACCAAAACGCCGGGGAGGTCATCCAGCTGACACTGACAAGCGGAAGACTTTTACAGGAGAGCGACGTTGCCGCCGGGACCAACTGCTGTGTCATCGATGAAAAGCTGGCCTACGCCTTTTACAAGCGGACCAACATCGTCGGCAAGGAGATGGAGATCACCGTGGACCAGGGAACCGAGACTTTTACCATCGTCGGGGTGGTGGACGGGGAGGGGAACGCGCTGAAAAACCTGGCCGGGGACTATATCCCGTCCTTTGTTTACATCCCCTACACCGCCCACCAGTCCCTCTGCCGCAGCTCGGTCATCGACCAGCTTTTCATCAAAGCGGCCCCTGGCCAGGATCCCCAGGAGGCGGGGGAGCGGATCGCGGCCTTTCTCAACCGTTCCGCCGGGTACAAAAACCTTTACCGCTGCCAGGACCTTGCCCTCCAAAAGGAGCGCCTGGACGCCATCCTCCAGGGGGTGACGCTGGTTCTTTCCGCCATCGGGGGCATCTCGCTGGTGGTTTCCGGCCTCAGCATCATGACCATGATGACGGCGGCGGTGCGGGACCGCACCCGGGAGATCGGCATCAAACGGGCGGTAGGGGCCAAAACCCGCCATATCCTGGGGGAATTTATGGCGGAAGCGGTTCTGCTCACCCTGGGGGGCAGCTGCCTGGGCCTTGTTGCCAGCGGCGGACTGACCTTGGCGGCGGGGAAGCTCACCGGGCTGTCCTTCCCGCTGCAATGGGGGACAATTGGGGCTGTGCTCTTGTTTTCGGCGGGGATCGGTGTTATATTTGGAGTGTACCCCGCCAGATTGGCATCCCGGCTGCGGCCGGTGGAGGCGCTGCGGTATGAGTAAGGGAAAAAAGGCGATGAGCGGCGATGGATTTTGTAGAAAGCCCCAACCTTCCCCGGGGACAGGTGAGGCTCTGCGTGATGTCGGGACAGTACCCGGAGCTCTGCCGCAGTGTGGAGGCGCTGGGGGTGGAGGTGGTGCGGACCGGCCCCTGTCCCGGCCTTCCGGAGCCGGTGGCCTGTCACGGGGACCTGCAGCTCTGCCACTTAGGGGGGGCGGACCTCCTGCTGGAGCCCCGGGCCCCGGGCCTTATGGCGGACCTTACCCGGAGGAGCTTCCGCTGCCGCGGAGTCTCCCGCCCGGCGGGCAGTGTGTACCCCGAAGATGTCCGCCTGGGGATGCTGCTGCTGGCCCCTTTCTGTTTTGGCGAGATGGGGGCGGCGGCAGCTGAGGCGGTGGATTTTCTCCGCCGGAGGGACTGGGAGCTGGTCCACAGCCGGCAGGGGTACGCCCGCTGCTCGGTGGCGGTGGCCGGGGAAGGGGGCTGTATCACCGCCGATCCCACCCTGTACGGGCTGCTGAGGGAGCGGGGGGTGGACTGTTTGAGGATTGCCCCCGGGGACATCCGCCTGCCCGGCTACGACACCGGATTTTTGGGGGGCTGCTGCGGCCTGCTGGCCCCGGACCGGATGGCCTTTACCGGCAGCCTGGCCCGTTACCGGGAGGGGGAACGGGTGGCGGACTGGCTGCGGAAGAGGGGGATTGCCCCGGTATTCCTCAGCGATGGGCCGCTAATAGATATTGGCGGCATCCTGCCGCTGATGGAGGAGCGATAATCTGACGTCTGCCGGATCAGGCCCGCCCCTGGTACTCGCTGCGGATGATCTCCGCCATCTCCTCCGGAGTCTCCCGGCAGCCGTTGTCCAGCCACATTTTGACGATGGCGTCAAAACCGCCCCGGAAAAACTCCATGTGGTAGTGGACATACCGCTGGTCAAAATACCTTTGGGCCAGGCCTCGGTCGTACCGTTCGGCATCGTAGCGGGAACCGCCCAGCTTGAAGTAGGTGAGGTAGCGCAGGCGGTTTTCCCGCATATGGCGGAACAGGTTGAGGTAGTCGCTGCCGCTGATGTTCTCCGGATCGAACAGGAAAACGACCTCCTCCTCCAGCCGTTTCCTCACCTTTTCCGCCATGTCGTAAATATCCAGATAGTTGGCGTAAAAGGTGCTGCGGTTTAGCCCGCACCGTTTGCAGAGGTCAGCGACCGCTATTTCCCGCAGCTCCATCTCCTGTAACAGGTCCATAAACATCGTTTCCAGCCGCTCCACCGACTGCCGCCGGCGGCGGTTATTTTTTGTGTTCATCCGGCTTCCTCCCATTATCCCAACAGTTGTCTGTAAATTGATGATTGTTTTGCTCTGCTGGCAACATTATACTATACCTTGCAATTAGACAACAACAGTTTGCTTTGCAAGTATGACAACGGAGGAATTTACAGATGAAAAAGAGCAGCTTTATGGCAATGATGTTTGGGACGGTAAGCGGAATGCTGTTTGCGTTGGGGATGTGTATGGTGATGATCCCGGAGTGGGGGGCATTTCGGCCGGGTGTCGTCTTGGGATGTGTTGGCCTGGTGCTGGGGCTCATCACCATCCTGGTATGGCGGAGGATGGAGCACAAGGAGCCGGTCCGGCTATCGGGAAGGGCGTTGCTCCTTGTCCTTTTCGGGATGATCGGGGCCCTGGCCCTGGGGGTGGGGATGTGCTACTGTATGGTCTGGAACAGCATGGTTAAGGGCATTGTCATCGGCCTTGGGGGCATTTTGGCCTTGCTTTGCCTTGTGCCGCTGGGGAAGGGGATTCGGGAGGAGTGACAGAAGGATGGCAAAATCGAGGCTGCAAAGGGTAAACCAAAAAATCGCCGAGATGGTTGTGGACACGTTTGGGAAAATCGAATCAGCCGTTGTTGGCGGCTACACCCAAATCGAAGATGGTTTTGTGGGGTGGTATCTTGTCCGGGAAGGGGAGACGACGGCAGAAGCCAAGGAACGGCTGAAAAGAAGGGTAGGGGAGTGACTTATTGCCTGCTCCCCATGGTCTGGCGGGTTTTCTGGCAGTTTTTTGGACACTTTTGGTACAGTAGTAATCCGAAGCAACGGATCCCTTTCCTATTTCGCTAAAAAAGAAGCTCTGACTGCAAAAAAGTCCTCCGCCCAATAGGGCAGGGGACTTTTACGATGCTTTCAGCCAGTCTTTTGCTGTAGCTCCCGGATCTGTTCGGAGTGAACAGAGACGACGTTCTCCAGTGTGTCAAGCCTGGGGTGGATCCCCTCCAGCTGCGCCGGTTTGACCATGTGCTCGACGATCTGGGCGTGTCCTTCCGCCAGCAGGCGGATGGCGTGCTCGATCTGGGTTTCGATCACCGACCGGGTGTCTGTGTTCTTTTTGTCCAGGACCTTTAGCTGCTCGTCCATGCCGTCCAGGCGCTTATCCATGCCGTCCAGGCGCTTATCCACGCCGTCCAGGCGCTTATCCACGCTATCCAAGCGGTCTTTGATGGGCTGTAGCATTCCAGCAATGGCCATTAAGTCTTCCTGTGTCAACATATTTTTGTCCCTCCTTTCCTGGTATCCATTATACAGGCCCAAGAGAAAGAATGCAAGGCTCGATTTGTGGCCTCGAGACCTCCTGAAGGGTAAGCCGGAATGGGGGAGCGGCACGGTGAGTGGTAGAAGGCAGCGTGTAGGAGGTCCCGAAAAGCTGTACACACTATTTCGCTAAATAGAAATTTAGCGAAATTAAGGGGATTGAAAAAAGCCTCCAAACCATTTATAATGCACTCAGGAGGTTTTGCTATGAACATCAACGATTATCAGTGTCCCCGGCTTCTCAAGGACTTCCTTTTTTATATGCTCACCATTAAGGGCCGGTCCCAGCGGACCATTGACGCTTACTACATCGACCTGCGGCTTTTCCTGCGGTACCTCAAGGCCTCCAACGAACATTTGCCTATGGATACGCCGAATTTGGCCGACATCTCCATCGAGGACATCCCCGACAAAACAATCCTGGGCATCACCCTTTCCGACGCCTACGGCTTTCTGAACTACGTCCAGACCACCAACGAGAACAACGCCGCCACCCGCTCCCGGAAGGTCTCCAGCCTGCGCTCCTTCTATAACTACCTCAGCAGCAAGGCCGGCCTGCTGGAGATCAGCCCCATCAAGGACCTGGAAACCCCCAACCAGCGGAAATCTTTGCCCAAGTACCTGACCCTGGAGGAAAGCCTCCGGCTGCTCCGGGCAGTGGACGGCCCCAGCCCCCGGAAGGAGCGGGATTACTGCATCATCACCCTGCTGCTCAACTGCGGGATGCGCCTTTCGGAGCTGGTGGGCATCAAAAAAGGCAGCATCCACTGGGAGGATCGCACCCTGACGCTGCTGGGCAAGGGCAACAAGGAGCGGATGGTCTACCTCAACGACGCCTGCACCAGCGCCCTGGAGGTGTACTTGGCGGTACGTCCGGAGCCGGAGGTGGATAAGGACCGGGAATACCTCTTTCTTTCCCAAAACAAGCGTCCCCTCACTCCCCGGCGGGTGGAGCAGATCGTGGAGCAGAACCTGAAGCTGGCCGGGCTGGACGGCCGGGGCTACTCCCCCCACAAGCTCCGGCATACTGCCGCCACGCTGATGTATCAGCACGGCGGGGTGGATATCCGGGTGCTCAAGGAGATTTTGGGCCACGTGAACCTGGGCACCACCGAAATCTACACCCATGTTGCCAATCCGCAGGTGGAATCCGCCATCCGGGACAACCCCCTGGGAAGCATCGCCGCACCAAGGACGAAGAAGGCAGTCACCAACAAAGAGGACTGACCGAGGGGCGGTAGCTGGATTCCGCGCAGCCGGGGCAAATCCTGCTTTTGCAGGCGGCAGTTTGGACACAGCCCCGGGCCGATCTGCCGAACAAGCTGCCCCGCCGGAGGAACCCGCACTGCCTCCTGGAAAAGGTTTCTATCGGTACGCCGCTATGGGTGGCGGCAGCTACTTTTCCGGGGAAATACGGCCCAAAACAGGTGTAAAGCCAAACCACATTACAGGTATGTCAAAAGCCCTGTAAACCTGCATATCACCACGGTTTCCGCCAGGGAAAGGATGGCCGCCAGCACCCCGAAGAGCAAAAACTGCTGCTCCCCTGCCGGCTTTTGGGAGGAGATGCTTTGTGACAGCTTGACGGCCTGATTGCACACGATCATCAGCAGCACCAGCTGCAAAAACCGGGGCAGCAGGACACAGACCAGCAGGTAGGGCCCCGCCCCCAGGCCGTGCTGATGCAACAGCGCCGTCACCATCGCCCCCACCGAAAGGCCGTAGAACACCGGCACCAGCCGGATCAGCCACTTCCCCTGGATGCAGTTGGCGGCAAAGTACAGGTAAACGATATACCCCAGGCTGCTGACCAGCCGCCCGGAGAGGACCTGCCAGCCGGTGCTGACGGCCTGACGCTGGATCTGATTTGTGACCACCGCCAGGATCAATCCCAGGCTGCCGCTGTCCCGGACGGTGTAGAGGCTGCCCAGCATCAGCCCAGTACAGAACAGCCCCAGGAACAGGACACTGTTCCTGCGCAGCTGCCAATACCCCACCCAGGAGCCACCCCCGCCGGAGCGGCCATGGAACCGGTTCCGGCGCCGGAACAACACAACCCCCACCCTGCCCCACCACCTTCTCTTTGTTTGTCCATTTTTGTGTTGGAATGAGAAAGAACACCTCACACCCCATTGCTACAGGGTATGCGGTGTTCCTCTTTTTTAGAAGCCGTACCTTCCTGTCAGCGTCAGCCCTGCTTTCTTTCCCAAGGAAAGCCGTCCCTTGGACGGGGCAGTGTAAGGCCGCTGTAGTCGGCAGGGATGGTTTGGATCAGCTCCTGGGGGCAGTCGACGGTGTCTATCGTTACCTCCATCCCCCTCCGTACCGCCAGCTTCGCCAGAAAGACGGCATAGTGCGCCAACAGATGCGGTGCCAGGTCCTTTACCGGCTTACCGCTTCCCCGCAGCGCCTGGACATAGCCCCGGAGGGCGGTGTCCAGCGCCGCCTCGTCCCCATCCAGCACCGCCAGCGCCCCTTGGGCGTAGCAGATCCAGGTGGCCGGGCGGTTTTTCTGGCTTTTCAGCGCTCTCCGTTTTTCCTCATAGGCCAGCAGCTGTTCTGCGGCGCGGCGGGCTTTTTTGTCGTCCCCGTTCGTCAGGTAGATGGTGGTCTTGCCCACGGCGTCGGAGTGCTTTTTCGCCAACGATTTCCCTATATTGCGCTCCGGCAGCATCAGCATCTCCCCCAGTTGCCGGATAAAGCTATCCTCCGCGTCGGCGATAACCGCCATCATAAGCTGCATAATCTGGTGCAGGTTGGTAAAGTTTAACGTTACCAGGTAAGGGTCCCCGATGGGCCAGTGGCAAAGCTTTTCCTGACAGTAAGCAGCCAGATAAAGGTACTCCTTGCACTTGGGGGCGTCCTTCCACTTGGCAAAGGTGTAGGCCCCGCAAAAGCCGTAAGCACTGACAAGACGCAGCATCACTTGATGTCCCACCAACAGGGTGTTGTCCAACACCTTGTACCGGGTCTCGGTGGTCCATCTGCCGTCCTTCCCCTGGACCGGGAAGGGGTAAGGAAACTGCTTGCCGCTGGCGGTCAGGTCCTCCAGGTCCCAGCTGGCCTCGGGCTGCTCCAGCTCCGTCCAGTATTTTTCGATTTGCGAGAGGTAACTTTTGAAGGGGTTGCAGTATCTCTTGCTCTCCTCCCGGTCCCGGAGGTAGTCCTCCTGAGCCTCGGTGAAGTAGGGCAGCTGAATGAGGGTCCTGTCTTCACTCATGGCTTGTCCTCCCTCAAAGGCTCTTTATCATGATGATGCCGTGGTAGTTCTCCCCATAGCAGTTGGGAAGGAACCCGGCGGGGCGGAAGCCCTGGCCGTAAAAGAAATCGTAGTGCGCCCGGCCCAGGGAGCGGAGATCCGCCAGCTCCCCGGCGTAATCCCTTAGGGGCCGCCCGTGGCAGGACATCCCGGTGGAGCCGATGACATACTTTATGTTCCGGAGCCCCTTCTCCCTGGCGTGGGCCTCGGCCCGGCGTAACAGCGGTTCAAGGGGCTCCTCCATCACAAAAACGCCATTGGCGTCATAGCCTAAATTCTCGATGGAGAGATACTTGTACCCGGGAAACTCGGCGCAGAGGAGCCAGCCTTTGGGGTGTTCCGGGTCCTCCCCAAGGTACCAGCCCACCAGGCGGGCCAGCAGCGTTTCCTCCCGGAGCTGGCTCGCCGCCCCCTGGTAGTCCCACCAGTCCGGTTTAATAGCGGCCATCAGCTGGGCGACGGCCCCTGCGCTGGCATCGTCAATGGTGTAAATGTCCATCCCTTGTCACCTCCCCAGCTCCCGGGCCCGGCGGATGGTGGCATCGCAGCAGTCCCGGACCAGGGCCTCCAGCCCGCCCTCCCGCAGGGAGGTAAGGCCCATCAGGGTGGTGCCCTTGGGGCTTGTCACCATGTCGATGAGCTGCTGGTGGGTCATCCCCGTTTCGGTCATCATTTTGGCGGCCCCCGCCATGGTCTGGCAGAACATCCGGTTGGCGGTGTCAAAATCGATGCCCTGCTCCCCGGCATACTGGCAGAAGTACTGGGCAAAGAGGTAGAGATAGGCCGGGGTGCTGCCGCTGACGGCGATGATCTCGTTCATTTTGTCCGCCGGGATCTCCTCCACCAGACCGGCGGAAGAGAACACCCCCTTTACATAGTCGAATTCCTCCTGGGTAGTGGGCTGGCAGCGGGCCACGGCGGTGGCGCCGCACCCCACCAGCAGCGGGGTGTTGGGCATGGCCAGCACCACCCTTGTTCCCTCCCCCAAAACGCCCTTGATAAAGCCCTGGGAGATGCCGGCGGCGATGGAGATCATCACGCTGTCCGGGGAGAAGTCCGGGGCCATCTCCCGGAGCACCTCCTCCGCCTGCTGGGGCTTCATGGAAAGGAGGATGTACCGGCTGTTCCGGCACAGCTCCCCGATGGAGGAATAAACGGTATAGCCCTTCTCCCCCATTGCCCGGCGCTTTTCCTCGTGGACGTTGTAGGTGCCCACCTGATCCGGTGTCAGATATCCGGAGGCCACCGCTCCGGAAAGGATGGCGTTTGCCATCTTCCCCGCCCCAAGGGCGCTGAAAATCGTCATCAAAACTCCCCCTTCTTCACGCCACCCGGCGGCATCCTCGTTATCCCACGCGCCAAACGCGCCCCCAGGGCAATCCGCCGGAGTCCAGAGGGGCGCCTGCCCCTCTGGTGGGAGATGCAAGAGGGCGACGCCCTCTTGCCCGCCGGAGGCATCGCTCTTACCGTGTGCAGGCAGCGCAGTCCTCCTCGCAGGCGGAGGCCTCCCCCGCCGGCTCCTCTGCCAGCTCCGCCAGGGCGGCCTTAATCATAATGGCGCACTCCACCCGCTTCTTTTCCAGCTCGCAGGCCAAGCGGTAGGGCCGCATGATGTCCCCGGCGTAGGTGTGGTTGTTGGCGTTGCAGCCGCCGGAGCAGTAAAACTTGGCCCAGCAGCTCCGGCACTCCTCCTTGCCGTAGACGTTGGAGGCGGCAAAACGGCGCTTCATCTCCATGTCGATCTCCCCGGAGAAGATGTCCCCCATCCGCCATTCCTCCTGCCCCACAAACTGGTGGCAGGGGTAGACGTCCCCGTCGGGGGTGACGGCGCAGTACTCGTTGCCCGCCCCGCAGCCCCGCAGCCGCTTGATGACGCAGGGGCCCTGGTCCAGGTCGATCATAAAGTGGAAGAAGTTAAAGCCGGTGTGCTCCCGCCGCCGCTGGATCAGGAGGTTGGCCAGCCGCTCGTATTCGGCGAAGATGGCGGGCAGGTCCTCCTCGGTGATGGCATAGGGGAGCTTGGGATCGGCCACCACCGGCTCCACCGAGATCTGGTCGAAGCCGCAGCGGTTCAGGTGCAGCACGTCCTCGGCAAAATCCAGGTTGTACTTGGTAAAGGTGCCCCGAACATAGTACTGCCCCTCCCCCCGGCGGGCCACCAGCTTCTGGAATTTGGGGAGGAAGGCGTCGTAGCTGCCGCTGCCGTCCACCCGGTGGCGGACCCGGTCGTTGACCTCCTTGCGGCCGTCCACCGAAAGGACCACGTTGTGCATCTCGGCGTTGATGAAGTCGATGCGGTCATCGGTAAGGAGGGTGCCGTTGGTGGTGACGGTAAAGCGGAAGTTTTTGCCGCACTCCTTCTCCCGCTGGCGGGCGTACCGGACAATCTCTTTTACCACGTCAAAGTTCATCAGCGGCTCCCCGCCAAAGAAGTCCAGCTCCAGGTTGCGGCGGTTCTCCGATTTCTCGATGAGGAAATCAATGGCCTTCTTCCCCACCTCCAACGGCATCTCCATCCGGTGGCCGGTGCCAAAGTCCCCCGTCCCGGCAAAGCAGTAATCACACCGCAGGTTGCAGTCGTGGGAGATGTGCAGGCACATGGCCTTGATGGGGGAAAGGACCATCCGGTCGGCAAACTGGCCGTAATCGTCAGGGGAATACAGGCTCCCCTGGCGGTACAGCTCCAGCAGCTCGGCGTAGACCTCCTCCACCGCATCTTTGCCGTAAGCGGCGTATTTTTCCGCCAGGGCGGGGGGGCAGGCCTCCGGCAAGGGGGGCTCTATCTCCTGGGCCAGCCGGTAGAAGAGCTCGTCCACCACATGGACCCCGCCGCTGTGGACATCCAGAATGATGTTGTATCCGTTCATTTGGTAGCAGTGTATCATTATTTTTCGATTCCTCTTCCTTTGTTATATCGTTCAAATAGCTGCCCAATTATCAGATAATATGCGCTATACCAAACAATCCTGCGTTGATTGCATTACCTGAATAACGAATCGCATCCGCCAAAATCAACGATGCTCCCATAATTGCAGCCGCAATTATTACCGCGCCAATCAATTTTTGCCAGTCCTTCATCATGTCCTCGCTTTCAAACCCCAGCTTGTTGTCTCCATCAATATCGGCATGAAAGAAAACAGTCCAATCCCGCCCGCAAAAGCAGGCAGAATTGGACCGGGGACAGGACTGCTTATTTGGCGTTCTCGCACTTCTGGTTGGCAACGGTGCAGGAGGTCTTGCAGGCGGACTGGCAGGAAGCCTGGCACTCGCCGCAGCCGCCCTTGGCGGCAGTCTGCTTCAGGTTGGCGCTGTTGAGAGTCTTGACGTGTTTCATTTTGTATTCCTCCATTTATCAATGTCTTTTTCCAAGGCCCGCTCCCCCGGCGGAAAAACCACCGCCCAAAAAGCAGGTCCTTTGTGCAGAGACAGGCTTGCCGCCCCCTGCCCCAGTTTCAGGCAGAGCGCCGGGAATGGCCCCCGGCCCCCGGCTTGCGCTTTTTGTTGACACCCAAGACGCCGCCGATCATCCCGCTGGCGGCGTAGATGATGTACTTATAAAGGGCCAGGATGCCGATGGGCTGCCCCAACAGCATCAGCTCGCAGAAGAGCGTCAACAGGAAGATCAGCGTCCCGCAGCAGAGGCCCCACAGCAGCCCCCGCTCCCGGAGGATGCGGGCGCAGCAGTAGCCGGAAAGGATGGTCCCCGCCGCCACCGCAAGGATGGACATGGGCACCACCGCGCTGTGGGGCAGGTCCCGCACCGACATCAGCGCCGCAAAGGTGCTGAGGAGCAGGAAGGACAGCATCACCCCCGCCGCCGCCGAGATGGCGACCGAGCGGGTAAACCGGGTCAGATTCTTGGGATCGGGACCAGAGGACGGCTTTTTCATAACAGACACCCCTTGCTGATGACGTTTTGTCTATAACACTATATTCACCAGGGAGCGGTGTTATTCGGACGGGTTCTTAGAACCTGTATTCACAGCCGTCTGACGCAGTCAGGCCAGGTCTTTTCCCGCCCTGCGGCGTTGAAAATCCTTGTAATCCACCAAGGATTGACTGCGGATTTTCGCCTTGCAGGGCGGGAAAATCCCTTGCCCTGCCTGCATCATCCGGTTATAAATACAGGTTCTTACTTCTTAGCCGGGGCGGATTCCTTGGGGGTGGTGTTCTGCTGGACCGCCCAGCGGGTAATGCGGATCTTGCTGCGGTCGCTGCCGGTTTCGATGACCAGGGTGTCCTCCTTCATGCTGACGATGGTGCCCACAATGCCGCCGATGGTGATGATGTCATCCCCCACCTCCAGGCTGGAGCGCATCTTGTTGGCCTCCTTGGTCTGCTTCTGCTGGGGCCGCATAATGAAGAAATAGAAGACCACCACGATAAGGACAAGCGAGATCATACTGGTCATCATGCCGCCCGCCGCCGCGGGATCCGCTGTGAGAAACGCAAAGCTCATAGTTTCGTTACCTCCCAAAAATTTCAACAATCATTATACCTTCTTTTTGTCCCTGTTGCAAGGCTTCCGCAAAGAAAGATGGAAAATCCGGCCTGTATTTGCAAAAGGGCCTCAAATCCTCCTGCCCAGCACCGGCACCATTTCCCGGTAAAAGGCGTCAAACCGCCCCTGGTCCAGGGCCTCCCGGATCCGCTCCATCAGGGTGTTGTAGAAGTAGAGGTTGTGGGCCACCGCAAGGCGCATCCCCAGCATCTCCCGGGCCCGGAAGAGGTGGCGGATGTAGGCCCTGGAGTGGCCGCCCCGGCAGGCAAAGCAGCCGCAGCCCTCCTCGATGGGGCTGTCGTCCCGGAGGTACTTGTTGTTTTGCAGGTTCAGGATGCCCTGCCAGGTGAAGAGGTGGCCGTGGCGGGCGTTGCGGCTGGGCATGACGCAGTCGAAGAGATCCAGCCCCCGGGCCACCCCCTCCAGGATGTTTACCGGTGTTCCCACCCCCATCAGGTACCGCGGACGGTCGGCCGGCATATGGGGCTCCACCTCCTCGATGATGTGGTACATCACCTGGGCGGGCTCCCCCACCGCCAAACCGCCGATGGCGTAGCCGTCCAGCTCCAGCTGAGCGATTTCCTTCATGTGGTCTACCCGGATATCGTCGTAGGTCCCCCCCTGGTTGATGCCAAAGAGGAGCTGCCGGGGGTTGATGGTGCCGGGCAGGCGGTTGAGACGGTCCATCTCCGCCTTGCACCGCCGCAGCCAGCGGACGGTCCGGGCCACCGAGTCCTCCACATAGGCCCGGGGGGCGGGGTTTTCGATGCACTCGTCAAAGGCCATGGCGATGGTGGAGGCCAGATTGGACTGGATGCGCATACTCTCCTCCGGCCCCATAAAGATCCGCTTGCCGTCGATGTGGGAATTGAAGGTGACGCCCTCCTCCCGGATTTTCCGGAGGCTTGCCAGGGAGAAAACCTGGAAGCCGCCGCTGTCGGTGAGGATGGGGCGCTTCCAGCCGGTAAAGCGGTGGAGCCCCCCCAGGTCCCGGATGACCTGATCCCCGGGGCGGATGTGGAGGTGGTAGGTGTTGCAGAGCTCCACCTGGCAGCGCAGCTCCCGGAGGTCCAGGGAGGAGATCCCCCCCTTGATGGCGGCGCTGGTGGCCACGTTCATAAAGGCCGGTGTCTGGACGGTGCCGTGGACGGTGGTAAATTCCCCCCGCCGGGCGCGGCCCTCTTGCTTGAGCAGTTGGTACATACAGGCTTCTCCTTTTCCTTGTGTCACAAACGGCGCCGGGCGGCGCATCGGGGACGCTGCCCGGCATCAGGCGCTATTTTTTCAGCTTCGAGAGGACAAGGCCGGTGCAGATCGCCACCTCGAAGGCCAGGAAGAACCCCACCCCTGCCACCATGGCCGTCTCCTGGGACAGGCCGTTCATCAGGATGGGGAAAAGCGCAAGCCACACCCACTCTAATAAAACTGCGGCAAAGGCAAACAGAATATACCTGAAAATATCCTTCATCCCATATCCTCCAAAATTTGTGATATGCCCCCGATTATAGCACAGACCGCCGGAGGATTCAATCTATTTCGCAAAAAGGGCCGGCGGCGCTTGGGGGGAACGCCGCCGGCGGTTGCGCCCTTTGCCCCGCTGTGCTATACTTTTTTACAACAACGATTTGGGAGGGCGGATGTGATGGGCTTTCTGCTTCTAATCCCCTTTTATCTGGTCCGGTTTTCGCTGATGGCCGCCCTGGACCGGGAGGCCATCGGCCGGGCGGCCCACTTCCCCCCGATGCCGGGCGGGGAAAAGGTGGCCTACTATCTCTACCAGCTTTCCACAGTGGCGCTTCTCCTTGGCATCCTTCCCGCCCGGGTCCGGACCACGCCACCGGCGCTTTTTGGGACCGGGCTGCTCCTCTACCTTGCCGGGCTGGCGCTGCTGGCGGGGGCGGTCCGGGACTTCGCCGCCCCCGCCCCCGGCGGGATGCGGCGGCTGGGGCTTTACCGCCTTTCCCGCAACCCCATGTACCTGGCCTATTTCGTCTTTTTTGTGGGGTGTACTATGCTGGTTCAGTCGCCGCTGCTGCTGGCGATAACGGCGGTCTTCCAGCTCTCCGCCCACTGGGTCATCCTGGCGGAGGAGCGGTGGTGCATCCGGCAGTTTGGCGAGGATTATGTCCGGTATATGGCGGAGGTCCGGCGGTATTTTTAGCGGAATATTGCTGAAAAGGCGATTGCTTTACACCGGTGTTGGCATCCTTTATGGCTGCTGTTCCACAAAAAAAGCCCCGTTTGGGGCTTTTTTATCTTGCGGTCAGATGTGATAACAGTGAATGGTCACGGTCCAACAGATAGAGCAGACGGCTTGCTGTCCCGGAGGGCTCGTTCCTGCCAGATTCCCAAGCCTCCACGGTCCTTGGGGATACCCCTATGGCAAAGGCAAGGGCACTTTGTGTCAGGTTCAGTGCCTTCCGGGTACGGACAACATCCTCTGCCTTATATCTGTACACCTGATATTTGCAAACGGGCTCCGGAATCTCAACCTCAACCATCCGTGCGCGGGTGGTGTCCCCTTGGGCAAAGGCGGCAGCGTCTTCCAGGCTGGATATCAGCGGATCAAAATATTTCTCTTCCACCAGTCACTCCCCCTTTATGATCTCAATCAGCTTTCGCATCATCTTTTTTTGGTCTTGGGACAGATCGGTCTGCACGTTCTTGGGGTAGGCCATCAAAAGATAAGAAGCTGTACCAATAGCCGGGGCAGGCAGATTGGCGAGGAAATTTTTCCGCCTGTCAAAGCGCCAAAAACGCAGGAATACTTGGTGTATTTCAAGTTTTTGGGG
>JAAWGY010000020.1 GCA_022795575.1 Angelakisella sp.
GACCTTTCGCCCCAAAAGCAGAGAAAGGTACGCTGGTGGCACCCTCAGAAGAAAAAAAATGTGTTGTCCCTACTTGACTTCAGTCATGAGCGGCAGCCCGATCATCCAGGACGGGAAGCTGGTCGGCTCAGTTACCCACGTTTTTGTCCGGGATCCCACCAGAGGCTTCGGAATTTTCGCCGAAAATATACAAAATAATGCCAAAAGCGTACTTTTCTCCCTAAAAAATGTGTCGTAAAATGTAGAATGCAAGAAATATGCCGAAATTTAAGTAAATAAAAAATAATTTTTTTGAAAAAATAGTTGCGCATTTTGCTAAAATATGGTATTCTAAGTGAGGCAACCCAAAATCAAAGATAAAAAAGGGGTAAACACGATGAATACCAGGAAAACAGCACTTATCACGGAAGAAGAGAAGGAATTTGGCGAAGTGTGCAAAGCCTGCCTGGAACAGAGGGGATTTGTTGTGACATATGTGCCCAAAAACGGCGGAGACCTGCTGCAAAGGATCCGTGAGGAAAAGCCGACGGTGGTGCTGATGGATGTGTTTATGGCAAAGCTGGACGCCCTGGGTGTCATCCGGGAGGTGATGGCCCAAAAGGAGGAGCCCAAGCCGCGGCTCTTCACCATCTCCTCGGTGGACCACTCGGTGATCACCGACGAGCTCATCCGGGCCGGGGCCTCCTACCACTTTACCAAGCCCATGGCCCCGGAGGTAATCGCGGAACGGATAGACGCCTTTGCCGGCTTTGGCCCCCTGGCGGTCAGTCCCCTGGAGGACCGGCAAAGCAGCTTTAACCTGGAATCGGTTGTCACCTCCATCATCCTGGAGATCGGGGTTCCGGCCCACATCAAAGGCTACCAGTACCTGCGTGATTCCATCATGCTGGCGGTGGAGGAGCCGGATGTCATCAACGGCGTGACCAAGGTGCTGTACCCCAGCGTCGCCAAGCGCAACGGCACCACCGCCTCCCGTGTGGAAAGGGCCATCCGCCACGCCATCGAGGTGGCCTGGGACCGCGGGGATGTGGATGTGCTGAACTCCTACTTTGGCTATACTATCCACAACCTGCGGGGCAAGCCCACCAACAGCGAGTTTATCGCCATGATCGCGGATAAGATCCGTTTGAGCAAAAAGAGCCAGATGAAGTGAAGCGCCGGCTGGCAGCCGGCAGGAGACAACGGGGAATCCAAGGATAAGGGACATTGTCAGCGTATGAATAAGTTTTAGTAGGAACACTGTAATATCAAGACTTTTCGGAGCCAGCAACCACAAAAAATATTATTTGAGCTATCAAATTACGCAGAAAGCCGTCCGGCATGAAAAACGGGCGGCTTTTTTGCGTGTATAGCCGGGAGGAAGGCGAAAAAATAGCAACAAACTTTAGCGAAAAATTTGTGCAATATTCATAAAATTAAAAAGGAGGTAACAAATGGCAGACGAAAAATTAAACATGAGCCCGGAGGAAAAGGACGCCGGGGAAAAGGGGCCCACCAAAAAGGACAAGGCCGCCAAAGAAAAAACGCCCGAGCCGGATAAGCCCAAAGGCAGGGGTGGCCGCAAGGCCAAGGAAGAAAACGCGGGGCTCGGTGAACAGAGCGGGACGGCTCCCAAAGGGAAGCCGTGGTCCGGCGGGTGGAGTCCGGAGCCCCCCGGCAACAGAGAGGGGCGGAGCAGCGCCCGGCTTACCCCCGCGATGCCTGCCGCCCGGGGGAAAGGTGTACCCCCTCGGTCTGCTTTTCCTGCCACTCCACCTGTGAGGTGCTGGTCTATACCGATGCAGCCAGCGGGAAGGTGCTGCGGGTAGAGGGGGACCCCAACTCCCCCCAGACCCACGGCCGGCTCTGCGCCAAGGGGCTGGCCAGCGCGGACCTTTGCCAAAACCCAAAAAGGCTTACCGCCCCCCTGCGCCGCATCGGGGAGCGGGGGGAGGGCCGGTTTGAGGAAATTGGTTGGGAGGAGGCCCTGGACATAACGGCGGGAAAGCTCCGGGAGTACAAGGAGCGGCTGGGGCCCCAGAGCGTCGCCCTGCTGGAGGGCACCCGCAGGGGCTGGAGCCGGGTGTACAGCCGGTTTGCCAACGCCTTCGGGACACCCAACCACGGGGCGGCGGGCCGGGCCTATGCCTATGCCCGCTTTACCGTAGGGCTGCGCCGGGATGTGGTGCAGGGCATCTCCGGCTGGTGGGGCCAGTACAACATCAACCTGACGGTTCCCTGGGGCCGCTATGCCCAGGGGGTGGGGACGGTGTGCGCCAGGGGCTACCTCTGCCGTGTCACCCCTGTGGAGGAGCCGGGCGAGGCCCCGGAGGAGCGGCAGAGCGGCGTGGCAAAGGGGAGGTAGGCAGATGGAACAGCGCTATTTTATTGTGGATATCGACCGCTGCTGGGGCTGTAGGGCCTGCCAGGTGGCCTGTAAATACGAGCACGGCATCCCCGCCGGGGAGGGCAAGCCGGTGGAGGTGATCCGGGTGGAGCGCCAGGACCCCTCCGGCCAGGCGGCCTGCGACTTCCTGCCGGTGGCCTGCCAGCACTGCCGGGAGCCCGCCTGTATGGAGGCCTGCCCCCGGGGTGCCATCGCCCGGGACGGCGAGGGGCTGGTCCAGCTTGACCAGGAGAAGTGCGTCGCCTGCGGCCTCTGTGTCAGCGCCTGCCCCTATGGGGCGCTCCACCGCTACCCCGGGGAGGCCGGGCAGCGGGTTTGGAAGTGCGACCTCTGCGTCCGCCGTAGGGGAATGGGCCTCCCCGCCAGCTGCGAGCAGCACTGCCTGGGCGGTGTTTTTACAAGCTGCACCCAGGCGGAGATGGAGCGGATCACCGGGGAGCGGAGATACCGGTGGTCTGCGGGGCGGGTGGTGTACGTCTCCGATTGTGTCGCCAGCCTGGGGAAGGGCTTGGGGTAAGAGCCTATTCAAGATCTCCCGGTGCGCTGAATTGGCAGGGATTTTTACGTCCTGCAAGGCAAAAAACCGCAGGAATACTTGCTGTATTGCAAGGTTTTTTCCAGGCGCTAAGAGCCGCCTACGGCGGTTGCGCCTGGACGCGCCTGCGGGCGCAGTAACGCAGCAGGGCGTGAAAAGACCTGCCAAGGCGGCGTGCTGGGAGATTTTGAATAGGCTCTAAGGGGAAGCCGCAACAGGGCCGGGTTCGGGAGGAACCCGGCCCTTTCTGCGTGCGGGAGGCGGGGCCCGGGACAGGAGCCGTCCGGCGGCTGCACCCTCCCCGGTGCAGCCGCCTTTGCGGAAGCGGGGGTGGCGGGGGGCTCCCCCGTATTTTTCCGTCTTGAATCAAAAAAAACGACGTGCTATAATTACTAAATAACCTGCGGGGAAAAGAAAGGGCGTTTTTTGTCGCTGCCGCCCAAAGCTCCCGCCGGTGGAGAGGACCCTGCCAATGATAGAAAGCCTTGCATCCCGCGTCGTTGTCTGCGGACACTACGGCGCCGGAAAGACCAACGTTACCGTCAACCTTGCCCTGCGCTGCGCAAAAGCGGGGGAGGAGGTGACGGTGGTGGATATGGACATCGTCAACCCCTACTTCCGCACGGCGGATTTTACCGGGCTGTTCCGGGAGGCGGGGGTGCGGCTGCTTGCCCCTGTTTACGCAAACACCAACCTGGACCTTCCGGTGCTGCCCCCCAGCGTGGGGGCGGCGGTCTCCTCGGGCCGGGGGCGGGTGCTGCTGGATGTCGGCGGCGATGACGACGGCGCGGTGGCCCTGGGGGGCTTTTCGGAAGCCCTTACCCGGGCGGGGTATTCGATGCTGTACGTGGTGAACAGCCGCCGGGAGCTGGAGCCGGACCCGGCGGAGGAGGCGGCGCTGCTGCGGCGCATCGAGGGCGCGTCCCGGCTGGGGGTAACTCACCTTATCCACAACACCAACCTGGGCCGGGAGACCAGCCAGGAGGTGCTGGCGGAGTCGGTCCCTTATTTGCAGGAGCTTTCCCGTGTCACCGGCATCCCGGTTCTGGCCGCGGCGGTGGGGGAGGGGATCATCCCCCCGGCCCTGCCCTGGCAGGCGCTGCCGGTAAGGATCTATGTAAAACCGCCCTGGGAGGCGGAAGAAAAGAGGTAATTGTATGGCAAGAGCGATTATTGACGAAAGGATCTGCAAGGGCTGCGGCCTCTGCGTCGGCGTCTGCCCCAAAAAGGTCCTCCGGCTGGCCACAGACCGGATGAACGACAAGGGCTACAACCCGGCGGAGGTCATCGACCCGGCCGGCTGCATCGGCTGCGCCATGTGCGGCATCATCTGCCCGGACAGCGCCATTGCGGTAGAAAAGTAGAAAGGTGGAAGAAACCATGTCGGAGCGCGTTTTGATGAAGGGGAACGAGGCCATGGCGGAGGCGGCCATCCGTGCCGGCTGCCGCCACTTCTTCGGCTACCCCATCACCCCCCAAACCGAGGTAGCGGCCTATATGTCCAAAAAAATGCCCAAGATCGGCGGCACCTACCTACAGGCGGAATCCGAGATCGCTGCCATCAACATGGTGCTGGGCGCGGCCTCCGCCGGGGTGCGGGCCATGACCTCCTCCTCCTCCCCCGGTATCTCCCTGAAGACCGAGGGCATCTCCTACATAGCGGGCAGCGACCTGCCCTGCCTGATCGTCAACGTGGAGCGGGGCGGCCCCGGCCTGGGGGGCATCCAGCCCGCCCAGTCGGATTACTGGCAGGCCACCCGGGCCCTGGGCCACGGGGATTTCCATGTCCTGGTGTTTGCCCCCAGCAACGTCCAGGAGGTGGTGGACCTGGTGTTTTTGGCCTACGACCTGGCGGAAAAGTACCGGATGCCGGCCATGCTCCTCTCCGACGGGCTGCTGGGCCAGATGATGGAGCCGGTCTCCTTCCCCGAGCCGGTGGAAAAAACCGGCAAGCCGTCCTGGGCCGCCTGCGGCCACCAGGACCTGCGCCCCCACAACGTCATCAACTCCCTTTACCTAAAGGCGGACCAGCTGGAGCGCACCGTGGTGGAGCGGTTTGCCCGCTACGCCCAGGTGGAGGCCCGGGAGCAGCGGTGCCAGCAGTACCTCTGCGACGATGCCGATTACATCGTCGTGGCCTTTGGCGCCACCGCCCGGGTGAGCCAGTCGGCGGTGGATACCCTCCGGGCCCAGGGAGTCAAGGCGGGGCTGCTGCGGCCCGTTACCCTCTGGCCCTTCCCCAAGGAGGCCATCCGCAGCCATATCCCCCATGCAAAGGGCTTCTTAAGCGTGGAGATGAGCATGGGCCAGATGGTGGACGACGTCCGCCTGACGGTGGAGGGCAAGGTCCCGGTGGGCTTCTTTGGCCGCACCGGCGGCGTGATCCCCAGGCCGTCGGAGGTTGTGGAGGCGGTAATGAAAATGGCTGGAGGTGACAGATAATGGCAATGGTGTACCAGAAATCGAAGATGCTCACCGATGCGCCCCTGCATTACTGCCCGGGCTGCACCCACGGCATTATCCACAAGCTGGTGGCGGAGAGCCTGGAGGAGCTGGAGGCCGGGGGCCGGGCGGTAGGCGTTGCCCCGGTGGGCTGCTCGGTGATGGCCTACGACTACTTTGCCTGCGACATGGTGGAGGCCCCCCACGGGCGGGCCCCGGCCATCGCCACCGGCCTCAAGCGGGCGCTGCCGGAGGGGGTGATCTTCACCTACCAGGGGGACGGGGACCTTGCCGCCATCGGCACCGCCGAGACGGTCCACGCCGCCACCCGGGGGGAGAACATCACCGTGATCTTTGTCAACAACGCCATCTATGGCATGACCGGGGGGCAGATGGCCCCCACCACCCTGCCGGGACAGGTGACACAAACCACCCCCTACGGCCGGGACGTCACCACCGCCGGCTTCCCGGTGCGGGTGTGCGAGATGCTGGCCACCCTTTCCGGCGTGGCCTACGCCGAGCGTGTCTCGGTGGATACGGTGCCCAACATCCGCAAGGCCAAGGCGGCCATCAAAAAGGCGTTTGAAACCCAGATTGCCAAAAAGGGCTTTTCCATTGTGGAGGTCCTTTCCACCTGCCCCACCAACTGGGGCCTTACCCCGGCGGAGGCGCTGGAGTGGCTGCGGCAGAACATGATGCCGTACTATCCCCTGGGGGTATACCAGGACCGCACCGGGAACGAGAGGGGGGTATTCTGATGAAGGACTGGAATTTTGTCTTTGCCGGCTTTGGCGGCCAGGGCATCCTCTTTGCGGGGAAGGTGGTGGCCTACGCCGGGATGGCCGGGGAGCGGGAGGTCTCCTGGCTCCCCAGCTACGGCCCGGAGATGCGGGGCGGCACCGCCAACTGCAGCGTCTGCCTCTCCTCCCGGCCCATCGGCTCCCCCCTGGTGCTGGAGCCCGACGCCCTGGTGGTGATGAACAACCCCTCCTACGATAAGTTCATCGACACGGTGGTCCCCGGCGGCACGGTGGTCATCGACAGAGCCCTGGTGGACCGCAGGACCGCCAGAACCGACATCACCGCCCTGTATGTCCCGGCCACCAGGCTGGCCCAGGAGAACGGCATCGGCAAGCTTGCCAACCTCATCGCCCTGGGGGCGCTGTGGAAGGCCACCGGCTTTACCACGGCGGAGGCGCTGGACGCCGCCATCGTCAAGGTGGTGCCCCCCAGCAAGCCGGAGCTGGTGGAGCTGAACCGGAGGGCCATCCGCATCGGGGCGGAGGCAGCGGAGTAAAGAAGGAGATACCGCCATGACCCAAGGAAAAAAGCGGCTGACGGCGCTTCTTCTGGCGGCGGTGATGATGGGGGCGGCGGCCTGCGGGGCTCCCGCCCCCTCCGCCAAGGCGGAGGATGGGGAGAAGAGCGTTTCCCCGTCCTCCGCTTCGGTGTCCGCGCCGGAGGATGAGACGCCAGAGGATGATACGCCGGAGGGCTACTACCCCTATACACTGCTAGGCTCTAACCTTCTGCTCAAAAGCGGCAGCTGGGAGCCGGACGGCAGCTTTACCTTCCAGAACGAGAACACGCTTACCACCCTGACGCCGGAGAATGCGCTGAGGGAAACGGTGACCCTCCCGGAGGAGGAGCTTCCCCAGGGCTACTATACCCTGACCTGGAGCGGAAGCTATATCCTGGCAATCGGGGAAGGGGAGGGCATCGGGGGGATAGCATACCTGGGTGAGGATGGCGGGGTGCATCTGGCCAATGTGACGCTGTTCAACCGCCAAGGGAAGATGGTCCGGCAGTATATGCCTGTTCCTTCCAGCGGGCAGGTGATTGATCTGGCCGGTTTGACCAACGAGGGCGGGAACGCAGTTCACTGGCTGGATGACGAAACCATTGTGATCTGCGGCCGCAGCCGGATCCTTCTCTATAACTTTGCCACCGACCTCGGCCGTGTTTTGGATGACATGAGTTACCTGGAGGAAAAGCATAATAAATTTTTTGTTTACTACGGCGTTGATCTCCGCCAGTGCGGAGCGCTGGACGGCAGTTTCTACTATATGACCCGCCGAACCGAAGAGGAAAGTATCCATGGCGGGACTATCTGGCGGGCGAATAAAGACGGCGCGGCAGAGCTGTTTGACGGCGGGAAGTTCTGGCACTTCTTTGTGGGGAATCAGATATTGGCCGCAGTGGCGCATCCTTCTTCGGATGGAAATGCCCCGGATGTGGTCTACAGCATTGAACCCGGGACATTGGAGCCGCGGGAGGTCTGGCAGGGCAATTTCTACCCGCCCTTCGCGGAGAGCGGTCCCTTCCTCGCCTTTGCAGAATCGGGCTGGCAGGACGATATTTTCAGCTCGGTGGTCCACGCCTACCGCCGGGACACAGGGGAATTTTTCAGTTATGGTCTCGGGGCCGGCGACGTGAGAAAGCTGCTGCTCCGGGAGGCAGGCGGTTCCCTATGGCTCTATTACACCCTCTTCCGGGACGGCGATTATACCGACTGGGCCTACGACACCGCCGCTGGCACCGCTATGGAGCTGCCGGCAGGCTCGATAGAGAACATCCTCTCGGTGAGCCCTGACGGCAGCCGCATCGTCCAGGCCGGCATGATCCAAAAGAGACCCTGGCTCCGGGTCAGCCCCTGGGAGTTCTAAGCCGACAAGGTTATCCCCTTTACAGCCCTGCTTTCCCGGCGGGGCTGTTTTCTGTCCCCCGGCCCTTTCCTTCCCGGCCCCCCTTGTGGTACAATAAATCCGTCGAATTTTCGTATCAGGAGGTATCCGCCATGCTTCGCCTCATCCTTGGCCTTACCGGCACCGGCAAAACCACCGAGGTCTTTTCCCGGGCAATGGAATCCGCCCGCCGGCGCCGCCCCACCATCCTGCTGGTGCCGGAGCAGTTCTCCTTCCAGGCGGAGCGGACGGTGTACACCACCCTCAAGGGGGAGGACGCCCTGGCCATCTCGGTGCTGAGCTTTTCCCGGCTGTCGGAGAACATCTTCCGGGCCTGGGGGGGCCTTGCCCGCAAGCGCCTTACCGATACCGCCAAGCTGGTGCTGATGAAACTGGCGGTGGAGGAGATGAAGGACACCCTGACCGTCTACCAGAAGCAGCGGAGCCGCACCTCCTTTCTGAACACCATGCTGCAAACGGTGGAGGAGCTCAAGCAGAGCGGCACCTATCCGGAGGCCCTTTCCCACATCGCCCGGCTGGAAAAGGACCCCCCGTTTACCGCCAAGCTCCACGATATTGCCGGCATCTACGGGGCCTACCAGGCCATGGTGGACCGCAGCTACAGCGACCCCCTGGACGATATCGCCAAGGCGGCAACGCTGGCGGAGGAGCACCTGTACTTTGACGGGATGTCCATCTTTTTGGACGGCTTCAGCTTTTTCAGCCCCCCCCAGCGGCGGATGGTCTGCGCCATGATGGAGCAGGGGGAGGAGGTCTGCCTCTCCCTCACCGCCGACGGCCTCGCCACAGCGGAGGGGGTGGACATCTTCACCGACCAAAAGAGCACCGCCCAGCGGCTGATCGCCTACGCCAAGGAGCACTTCGTCACGGTGGCGGCGCCGGTGCGCCTTACCGAAAACCGCCGCACCGCCTGCCCCGCCCTGCGGACGGTGGAGGAGCTGGCCCGGGGGGAGGAGCCGCCGGAGGAGGGGCCGGAGGCAGGGGAGGGGGTGTACCTCCTTGCCGCCCGGGACCGCTTTGAGGAGGTGCGCTTTGCCGCCGCGCAGATGGCAAGGCTGGTGCGGGAAAGGGGCTGGCGGTACCGGGACATGGCCTTTATCTGCCGGGACCTGGAGGAGTACCAGACCGCCATCCGCAGCATCTTCCCGGCCTACGGCCTGCCGGTGTTTATGGACCGCAAGGAGGGGGCCCTCTCCCGGCCGGTGGTCTCCCTGGCCTGCGCCGCCCTGGAGGCGGTGCAGGGGAGCTACAAAACCGAGGCCATCCTGAAAATCGCCCGCTCCCCCGCCATGGCCCTGCCGGTGGAGCAGGCCGCGGCGCTGGAAAACTACGTCTACGTCTGGTCGGTAAAGGGGGACGGGTGGCTCCGGGAGTTCAAAAACAACCCCAAGGGGCTGCGGGAGGAACGGGAGGACTATTCCGAGGCGCTAAGGGAGATCGAGGAGGCCCGGCAGCGGCTGATGGCCCCCCTCTCCCGGTTAAAGGAGGCGCTGCGCCAGGGGGACGGGGAGAGCTTTTCCGCCGGGCTGTACCGCTTTTACGAGGAGACCCGGGCGCTGGAGAACCTGAAGGCGTACTTCCAGCAGGACAAGGCCCGCGGCCTGGAGCGGGGGCGGGAAAACGACCGGCTTTGGAGCTATATGGTGGATGTGCTGGACCTCTTTACCGAGCACCTGACCAACACCAGCTACACCGTCCGGGAGTTTGCCGAGCTCTTTGTCCTGGCCATGGGCTGCGCCGAGCTGGGTAGCATCCCCATCACCAACGACCAGGTGCTGGCCGGCTCGGCCAACATGGTCCGCCCCGGCTCCCCCCGGTGCGTTTTTGTGGCGGGGGTAAACGAGGGGGTTTTTCCGGCCAAAAGCAAGCCCTACGGCGTCTTTACCGACCGGGAGCGGGAAAGCCTCATCCGCCAGGGGGTGGAGATCACCAGCCCCCAGGTGGAGCGGGCGCTGCTGGAGCGGTTCTACCTCTACTCCGCCCTCTGCGCCCCCCGGGAGCGGCTCTTTGTCAGCTGCGCCGGGGCGGACCTCACCGGCGCGGCCATGGAGCCGTCGCTGATCTTCAGCCGCTTGCGGGAGCGGTTCCCCGGCAGCTTCCACCACGGGGAGGAGCTGCCCCCGGATTTCTTTGTGGCGGGGCTTGCCACCGCCCGCTCCGCCTACGCCGCCCTGACCGCCGAGGAGGACCCGGCGGCCGGGGCGGTGGGGGCGCTGCTCCGGGAGCTGGGGGAGGAGGACTACCTCCGCTCGGTGGCGGAGCTGGCGGAGGACCGGCCCATGGGGGACATCGCCCCGGATACCGCCAAAAGGCTGCTGGGGGGGCGCATCGCCCTTTCCCCCAGCAAGATTGAGACCTATTACCAGTGCCCCTACGTCTTTTTCGCCAACTATCTCCTCCGCCTTGCCCCCAGGCGGAAGGCGGCCTATTCCCCCATGGAATCGGGCACCGCCATCCACTATGTGCTGGAAAAGCTGCTCAAGGAGGTGGGGAGCCGGGGCCTTGCCGCCCTGCCGGAGGACCAGCTGCGCCAGCGGGTAAGCGACCTGCTGCGCCGGTACCTCCAGGAGGTGGTGGCGGATATGGGGCAGCTCTCTGCCCGGCTACAGTACCAGTTTGACCGGCTGGTCTCGGTGCTGCTGCTGCTGGTTCGCCACATGGGGGAGGACCTGAGCCAGAGCGGCTTTGAGGCGGTGGGGATGGAGGTGGAGGTGGGGGAGCAGAAGGAGGTCCGCCCCCTGCCCATCCGCACCTCCGACGGCACCCCCGTTGTGGTCAGCGGCAAAATCGACCGGGTGGATACCTTCCGGGACGAGGCCGGCAGCTACGCCCGGGTGGTGGACTACAAAACCGGCGGCAAGGACTTCCGGCTGGAGGAGGTGCTGTACGGGCTGAATATGCAGATGCTCATCTACCTGTTCGCCCTCTGCGACGATCCCACCAGCCCCTTTGGGGAGGTGGAGCCCGCCGGCATCCTGTATATGCCGGGGAACATCGCCGCCGCCCGCACCGGCCCCGACGCCGGGCCGGAGGAGGTCCGGCAGCAGGTGGCCAAGGGGCTGCGGATGAAGGGCATCGTGCTGGACGAGGAACACGTCCTCCGGGCCATGGAGGCGGACCTTGCGGGGCGGTTTATCCCGGTGCGCAAAAAGAAGGACAACACCTTTTATAAGGATTCCCAGGTAAAAAGCGGGGAGGAATTCCTGCGCATCCGGGAGCTGGTGTACCAGAACATCCGGGAGATGGCGGAGGACCTGACCCAGGGCCACATCGCACCCCTGCCGGTGCGGGGCAAAAGCGGCAAGGACCCCTGCTCCTACTGCGAGTACCGCCAGCTCTGCGGCAATGCCGACGGGCCGGTGTTCCGGGAGATCTGCGGGGAGCAAAAGGGAGAGGAGGAGGAGCCATGAGCCAGAACCGGTGGACCACAGAGCAGCTCCAGGCCATCCAGGGCCGGGGCGGGAGTATATTGGTCTCCGCCGCCGCCGGCAGCGGCAAAACCGCCGTGCTGGTGGAGCGGGTGATCGGGATGCTGACCCGGGGGGAGGACCCGGTGGACGCCGACCGGCTGTTGGTCGTCACCTTCTCCAACGCCGCCGCCCGGGAGATGAAGCAGCGGATCTCCCGCCGGCTTTGGGAGCTCTCCCGGGAGGCCCCCGGGGACCTGCGGCTGGCCCGGCAGCAGCTGCTGCTGGAATCGGCACAGATCAGCACCATCCACGCCTTCTGCATCTCCCTGATCCGGGGGCACTTCCAGCTGCTGGGGATACCGGCGGAGTTCCGGGTGGGGGACGACCGGGAGCTGGAGGTGCTGCGGCTGCGCACCGTCCAGGAGCTGATGGAGGAGGAGTACGTCAAGGGGGAGGACAGCTTTTTTGACCTGGTGGAGCTGCTCTCCACCGCCCGGAGCGACGGCCGGGTGGAGCGAAGCATCCTGAAGCTTTACGACTTTGTCCGCAACCACCCCTTTTACCGGGAGTGGATGGAGCGGATGCTGGCGGAGTATGACGCCCAAAGGCCCCTCTCCCAAACTCCCTGGGCCGCCATCCTGCTGGGCTACGCCGCCGACGCCCTGGACCACTGCCTAAGCCTCTACCGGCGGGCGGTGGAGCTGGTCCGGGGGGAGGGGGAGCTGGAGCGGGCCTATTTGGGCACCCTCCTTGCCGAGGAGGAGCAGCTGAAGGAATGCCTCCGCCAGGGGAGGGCCGGGGACTGGGACGCCTGCCGTCAGGCGGTTTTGGGGGTGTCCTTTGGGCGGCTCAGCCCCCTTTCGTCCAAAAAATACCCGGACGAGGAGCGGAAGAAGCAGGTCCAGGGGCTCCGGGACGAGGTAAAGGAGCTGGTGCGGGAAAAGCTGCAAAGGGACTGCTTTTTGATGGACAGCGCCCAGTACCGCCAGGATATGGAGTACCAGCAGCCCATCCTACGCAAGCTCTTCCAGCTGACAGACAGCTTTGACCAACGGCTGCGGGATGCCAAGCTGGACCGGAGCCTGCTGGACTTTGGGGACCTGGAGCACTACGCCCTGGAGCTGCTGTACCAAACCGACGGGGAGGGGAGGCACCTCCCCAGCCCGGTGGCCCGGGAGACGGCGGCCCGGTACTACGAGATCCTGGTGGACGAGTACCAGGACACCAACGCCGCCCAGGAGATGATCTTCCAGGCGGTATCCCGGGGCGGGGAAAACCTGTTTATGGTGGGGGATGTGAAGCAGAGCATCTACCGCTTCCGCCAGGCCCGGCCGGAGATCTTCCTGAGAAAGAAGGAGCAGTTTGCCCCCTACGACGGGGAGCGCTTCCCGGCCCGGATTGCCCTGAACGCCAACTTCCGCACCCGGCGGGAAGTGACGGGGATCGTCAACGACGTCTTCGCCGCCACCATGTGCCCGGCGGTGGGGGAGATGACCTACGGCCCGGAGGATATGCTGATCCCCAAAGCGGAGTACCGGTACGGCACCGCCCGGCCGGTGGTGCTGGCGCTGGTGGACCCGCCCCCGGAGGAGAAGGAAACGGCGGAGGCGGCCTACATCGCCGGGGAGATCGAGGCCCTCCTCCGGCGGGGGGCCACGGTGGAGACCAAGGGGGAGGACGGGGAAAGGAAGCGCCGCCCCATGGTCCCCGGGGATATCTGCATCCTGCTGCGCTCCCCCAAAAACAAGGCGGAGCGGTACGCCAAGGCGCTGGAGGAGCGGAGGATCCGCTTTTGGGCCGAGCGGCAGAGCGGCTTTCTGGATTCCCGGGAGGTATCCCCGGTGGTGGCCTTCCTGAAGCTGATGGATAACCCCCTGCTGGATATGGAGCTGGCGGAGGTGCTGCTCTCCCCCCTTTACCGCTACACCTCCGACCAGGTGGCGAGGCTGAAGGCCGGCAGCAGGGGGAGCAGCCTTTACAGCGCCCTCACCCAGTACCGGCAGGCGGGGGGGAGTGACTTTGACGCCTTTTGGCGGGATTACCACCGGATGCGGGAGCTGGCCGTTGCCTGCTCCCCCCAGGAGCTGCTGGACGAGCTCTACGCCATTACCAGCCTGCCGGATAAGGTGCGGGTGATGCCCCAGGGGGAGGCCCGGGCGGCGAACCTGCGGCTGCTGCTGACCTACGCGGCGGATTACCAGCAGCGGGGCGGGGACCTTGGGGACTTTGTGGACTACCTGAATTCCCTGCGGGAATTCGGCTGCGACCTCCAGTCCGCCGCCACCGCCGCCAAGGACGCGGTTTCCATTATGAGCATCCACAAATCCAAGGGGCTGGAATTTCCGGTGGTTTTTTTGGCGGATACCGCCGCCAAGTTCAACCTCCTGGACCTGGGCGACAACGTGCTGCTCAACCCGGAGCTGGGGGCGGCCTGCGTCCTGCGGGATAACCGCCGGATGCAGGAGCACGACACCATCGCCAGAGCCGCCATGAAGGAGCAGAACCGCCGGGCCCTCCTCTCGGAGGAGCTGCGGCTGCTGTATGTGGCCATGACCCGGGCCAAGGAGCGGCTGTACCTGGTGGCCACCGATCCGGGGCTGAAGCGGCTACAGGCCGCGGTGGCCTCCACCGGCGGCGGGGGGCGGCTCTCCCCCTGGGTGATGCGGTCCGGCCAGTGCCTCTACGACTGGCTGGCGGGGGCGCTGGCGGGACGGCCGGACTTTGACGCCAGCCTTTTGGACGGCCAGCTGCGGCTCCGGGCCCGGCAGGAGGTGCAGGGGGCGCTGCGGGTGGAGCTGTTCGCCGGGGGGATCCGGGGGGAGGAGACAGCGGCTGCCGAGGCGGTCCCGGAGGCCGGGATAGACCAGGAGGCCCTGGCCCGGATGCGGGCCGCGGCGGCTTTCGTCTACCCCTACATGGGGGACGTAGCCACCCCCTCCAAGCTGTCAGTCTCCGAGCTGGTGCTGGACCTGCGCCAGGAGGAGGAGGACCGGTACTTCTTTACCCGGCGCCCCAGCTCCTTTACCCGCCAGGCCATGACCCCCACCGAGCGTGGCATTGCCGCCCACAAGTTCATGCAGTTCGCCGACCTGTCGGAGGCCTTCCGGAACCCGGAGGGGGAGATCCGCCGGCTGCGGGACCGGGGTTTCATCACCCCGGAGGAGGCGGAGCAGATGGACCGGCGGATGGTGTCAGGTTTTTTTGCCAGCGCCATCGGCAAGCGGGTGCTAAGGGCGGATAAGGTCTACCGGGAGATCCGCTTTCTGCGGGAATTTACCCGGGAGGAGCTGGAAAGGACGGCCCCGGAGCTGAGGCTACAGGGCGCTACCGTCATCCAGGGCATCGCCGACTGCGTCATCCTGGAGGCGGGGCAGGGCACCATCATCGATTACAAGACCGACCGGGTGGGGACCATGGGGGAGCTGGCGGAGCGGTACCACAGCCAACTGGAGCTCTACCGGGCCATCCTGGAGGAGTACTTGGCGGTGCCCATCCGGGAAAAGATCATCTATTCCTTTGCCCTTTCGGACGAGATACGGGTGGAGTGACAGAAGGGAGGCAGGCACAATGCCATCGATGGAGCCAAGGAGCTGCCCCGGCTGCGGGGCGTTGATCCGCTACGACGGCCTCTGCTGGCGGTGCAGGGAGGAGCAGAGCTACCGGGAATACGCTTCCCTGACGCCGGGGGAGGTGGAGGAGCGGCAGAGGGCGCTGGCGGAGGAAATCCGGCGGAGCCAAAGCCTGGGGGCGCAGGCCGAGATCGCCCTGCGCTGGCTGCTCTGCTGCCACGGCACGGCGGGGCAGCAGCCCCAGCAGGCGGCGCTGGAAAGCGGGTGCTTCCACTTCCCGGGGCTCTACTACAGGGCCCCGGCGGAGGTGGGGGAGGGGCTGGCCGACGCCCTGCTGAGGACGGAGAAAGCCAGCGAGGCCAGCCGGCTGATGGAATGCCTTGCCATGCAGGGGGGAGACAGGGCGCTGGCGGTGCTGCTGGAGCTGGAGCGCAGCCCCCGCCCCTGGCGGGCGGAGCTTTACGTGGACCCGTCGGTCTACGCCCAGTACGGCGGCTGGACCTTTGACCGGGAGGGACGCCGCCAAAGGCTGGTCTATGAGGACTGCTACCCCCTGAAAAAAGACGCCTCCGGCGGCGAAACCCCGGTACAGATCGGCCGCCCCAGGGAGGACCGCTGCCCCCACTGCGGCGGCAGGATGGTGGATATGCTGTCCCTGGACTGCCGGGACCCCCGGCTGGCCTTTTTGGGGCTGGAGGGCATTGTCACCGCCGCCTGCTGCCCCAGCTGCATCTGCTACATGGAGGCCGCCTACAGCCGGTATTCCCCCGCCGGGGACTGCCAGCCCCTGCCGGGGAAGCTGCTGCTGCCGGAGGTGGAAAACGACGTCACCGAGGAGGAGTACCGGGAGCTGACCTCCCACGCCTTTACCCTGGGGCCGGGGCCGGTATCCCCCTTTTACGGGGCGATGCGGGAGGACACCGGCACCCTGGGGGGCTTTGCCAACTGGCTCCAGGACTGGAGCTACACCCCCTGCCCGGACTGCGGCAGGCCCATGGTCTATCTGGCCCAAATCCCCTGGGAGGCCGTCACCAAAGGGGCGGAGGGGACGCTGTTCATCGAGGTCTGCCCCCACTGCCACATCGCCTCGATGCAGCACCAGCAGACATGAAAAACGCACCGCCCCCCATGGAAAGGGAGGCGGTGCGTTTGTTAAGAGGCTGCATCAGTAGCTGAGGC
The DNA here is from genome assembly GCA_022795575.1 of Angelakisella sp. Taxonomy (GTDB): domain Bacteria; phylum Bacillota; class Clostridia; order Oscillospirales; family Ruminococcaceae; genus Angelakisella. Next base: position 16,227 of record JAAWGY010000020.1, read on the forward strand.
ACGCAGATTGGCGGGCAAATCTGCCGGTAAGCCGGGTGGGGCGGCGTGGGTACGGCCTATGGCTTTTCCGGCGCGGTCAGCCGCCGAATTTGTAGCCGCAGCGGTTCACCGTCTGGATAATATCCCGCCCGCCGGCGCAGGGCCGCAGACGGCGGCGGATCTGGAAGACGGTGTTTTCCACCGGGTGGCAGAAGCCGTTGGAGGGCTGGTGCCAAACCGCCTCGTAAAGCCGCTCCTTGGGAAAAACGGCGTCCGGGTTGGTGTAAAAGAGGTACAGCAGGTCAAATTCCTTGGGGGAGAAGGGGATCTCCTCCCCGCAGAACCGGGCCAGGTGCATGGGGATGTCCATATAGAGGGGGTACTCCGGCAGGCGGATGCCGAAGAATTCGCGGACGGCGTCGCAGTCCCGGCGGAGCTGGTCCAGCAGGCGGGAGAGGGTGGAAAAGGACCGCTGAAGGCGCAGCCGGCTAAAAAGAGAAAGGGACAGGTTCTCGCCGTAAAGGTTCTCCGAAAAATTGAGGATGTGGGTTTCCGCCGTGACGCAGCCCCCGGCGGGGTTCTCCGCGATGTTGGTGATCCCATGGAATGGTCGCCCTCTCCAGGTAAGGCTGGTGACGTAGACGCCGCAGGGCGGCAGAAGGTCCGGCAGGACCTGGAGGTTGGCGGTAGGCATTCCTGTCAGCCTCCCCAACCCGCGTCCACGGATGACTTTGCCGGAAAACCGGCAGACGGGCGTTTGATTCAGATACATTTCCATGGTGATTCTCCTTTGGAACCATCGGCGCCAGACTGTGCCGGAAAACAAAACACTGCAAAAAAGGGATCCCTTGCCCCGCCTCCCCTCTCAAAAGGGCAGTCTGGCAGCCCTTTGGCGGCGCAATAAATTGGCCGCTCCCCACGGAAACAGGCGTGGAGAGCATAAAATCCCAAATAAATCATACCACGGAAGAAAGTATTTGACAAGAGGGAAAAGGAAAAACAGCCTTTTCATAAAAAAAACACCTCTGCGAATAGGATAGCAGAGGTGTTTTGATAGATTTGGCAAACTGCCGCACAGTATAGTGTAAGAGCCTATTCAAGATCTCCCTGCACGCCGCCTTGGCAGGTCTTTTTTCGTCCCGCTGCGTTACTGCGCCCGCAGGCGCGTCCAGGCGCAACCGCCGTAGGCGGCTCTTAGCGCCTGGAAAAAACCTTGTAATACAGCAAG
>JAAWGY010000021.1 GCA_022795575.1 Angelakisella sp.
GCCATCGTCACCCAGCCCAAGGTGATGCTGCTGGATGAGCCCCTCTCCAACCTGGACCCCAAGCTGCGGGAGACCATGCGGTTTGAGATCAAGGAGCTACAGCGCAAATTCAACTTCACCATCATCTTTGTCACCCACGACCAAAGCGAGGCCATGGCCATCTCCGACCGGATGATGGTCTGCGACATGGGCAAGATCATGCAGATCGACACCCCGGAGAACCTCTACAACAAGCCCAACAGCCGCTTTGTCCACAGCTTTTTGGGGGAAAGCACCTTCATCAACGTTGTGGTGCAGGACGGCAAGGTCTACGCCGAGGGGGACATGGAGCACCCCCTGAGCCTGGAGATCCCCAAGGACGCCGACCGCCGGATGGTGGTGGCCACCCGGCCCAACTCCATCGACCTGCTGAAGCCCGGCGAGGGGATGGGCTACCCCACCCAGATTGACAAGCGCATCTTCCTTACCGACCGCACCGAGTACCTGGTGCAGATTGGCAGCCAGACCCTCAAGATCCAGGTGCCCCACCGCGTCACCTTTGCCGAGGGGGACCCCTGCCTGGTGCGGTTTGTCAGCCCCATGTGGTACCCCGCCGAGGACGAGGCGGCGGAGAAGGAGCGCCAGCGCCGTCAGCTGGTCTGACTTTGGAGAAACCGAATACAGCAAGCGCCGCCCCCGCCCGGGAAAATCTCCGGGCGGGGGCGGCTTCTGTCAGAACATCGCCCCCACCCATTGGCTTGGACAGGGGCGATAGCCTGAGAAAGAGCGTCTTATGACGGTGAGGTTACTCGATGGGCTCTTCCTCTTCAAAGGGGATGAACTCCCGGGAAGCGCCGGTGTCGTTGTAGAAGTAGGCGGGGCCACGGTCTGCTTTGTTGACATGAAGCTGGAAGACGTCGAACCGCTGATAGGCACCGGCAATGTCGTGGATGCCCTTCATGGTGATTTCGTTGGCGATGTCACAGTCGGCGTAGACGATGCCGTCCTCGTTGTCCTTGAGGATGTCGCTGATAGGCTGACCGTTGGGGCCAACAATCATAGTGGTGGCAAAGCCCTGATCCTCCAGCCAGGCCTTGACCTCGGGATCACCGCAGGACATCTGCTCGATGGCATCGGCGTCAATAGATGCGGAGCAGCAGATGTTAAAGACCTTAGCCTCAAAGGCATGGGCACAGGTGCGGACCCGCAGGCAGTCGTAGTAGTTGCTCTTGGCACGGGCAGTGGGCCAGCAGGGAGGATAGATGGAGATGTGGACCTGTTCCCCCTGAGCCACCATGGTGTACCGGGCCAGGGTGTTGGAGTTTTCGCCGCAGATCAGGGCGCCGATGCGGCCGATCTCGGTGTCGTGGACGTTGAGACTGGAGCCATTGCCGAAGGACCAGACCAACTTCTCCCCCCAAGTGGGCAGCAGCTTACGGTGGTGGCCGATGAGGTTGCCGTCACGGTCGAAGAGGAGGTTGGAGTTCCACATGGTGCCGAAGTTTTCGGTGCTCTTCTCGCAGATACCGATGGACAGGAAAACCTTATTCTCCCGGGCGATGCGCTGGAGGCGGTAGAAGGAGGGGCTGGGAACCGCCACGGAGTTTTCAAAGAGTCGCTTATAGAAGGGGTGCTGGTCCACGGGGGGCATGAAAAGGCACCAGACGGGGAAGGTGGGAACAAATGATTCGGGAAAGACCACCAGGTCGGCACCGTTATCCTTGGCTTCCTTTACCTTGACTTCGATTTTGTCAATGGTGGCATCCCGATTCAAGAAAACCGGGGATGTCTGCACAGCGGCAGCACGGAATTTAGGGAGCTTGTCGCCCACGAAGGGGATGTCCTTGCTCATTTTCATTTCCATTGCCATGATGTTGTTCTCCTTTTCAGATAGACTTTATTCCTGTGCCTGCAAGCACGGTGAACCGTATATTACCGGGGGATGAGGCCCAGCATCTGCCAATAAGGGACGCTGGCAGTAAGGGCCAGGATGCTGACGATGTGAAAGACCAGGCAGAAAGGAACCAACATACTGTGTTCCAGCTTCTCGTCGCCGCCGGCGGAGTTAAAGGCCGCCAGATAGTTGATGTTCTGGTACTTGGTGAAGTAGGGGTAAACCACACAATAGGCTGCCATCGCCGCCACCCAGGGACTAACCCCCGCCGCCAGACAGAAGGGGGTGAGAATCACGGTGAAGAGGGTGTAATCGGTGGTCATATCCACAATGACGAAACGGGAAATGAGCGCTGTTGTTGCAATGACCGGTACAAAAAGGTAAGGGTTGCTGATAAGCCCGGCCATCGTGCCGCCGAAGGTGTTCCCCAACCAGCTATCGATGCCCACGGTGGTAATGGCGGTAGCCAGGTTGATCGCCCCACCCATAAAGGCAATGATGCTCCAGTTGATCCGCTGGTTGTAGTCCTTGGGCGTGATAACCTTTAGGGCCAGCAGGGCGGACATCCCCAGTACAGCGGTAACGGCAGCGGGGACGTTGAGGGTGCGCTCCAATACCCAGAAGATGATGCAGAGCACCAGCACCCCCAGGGTGATCTTTTCATCCCGGCTCATGGGGCCCAGCTTGTCCAGCATCGCCGAGACATCCTCCTTGCTGAGAGTGGGAGCGTTTTGGGGTCGGTAAAGGAAGCAGATGGCAATATAACTGGCGATTGTGCAGATGATGAGCCAAGGGAGCATGGCCCGGAGCCAGAAGAACCAGCTGAACTGTGCCTGAACCTCCTCCGGCAGAAGCCCCATAATGATGTAGGAGAAAAAGGAAGCGCTGAGCACCGCCTGGCTGAGCAGGGTGTATCCAGCGTACATGGCGGACCAGAGGCCGGACATTCCCTTGGAGCGGTTCTCGAAGCCCAACTTGCCGCCGATATCGGTGGCCATGGCACCGACGATGGAGACCTTGGCGATGGTGGAGGGGATAAATGGCCCAATGACCACGCCGGAGCCCAGCAGAGCCAGCACCTGACCCTTAAAGGTAGGGGGGCAGATTCGCATGATGCAGAGAGCCACCCGAGCCAGCAGACCGCTTTTGGTGACGGCGGCACCGATGCCCATAGCGGCGATGAGTAGCCAGACGGTGGTGCCAGAGAAACTGTTAAAGGCGGTGGTAAAGGGGACAATGCCCATCAACACCCAAGTACAGCACATGATGAAGATGCAGACAAAATCAGGGATGGCGTTGGAAACCCAGTTGACGATGGCCCATATGAGCAGGCCCAGTGTCCACATGGCGTTCTGCTCCAGTCCTTGAGGGGCGGGGATGAAGGCAATAATCAGCCCCAGCGCCACCGCAATCCCCTCCCATAGAAGCTTTTTCTGTGTCGTTTTTGTCACGATAAATTTCCCTCCTTAAAACAACTTGGTTACTGTTGCACGTCAGACTGCTGCTATTCCCTCCTTTTCCGCTTATATTCAAATATAAAACCGCTGCGATTTTTGATGTGATTTATTCCCCCAGGATCTGGTATCCTCCCCCGATAGTCTTGTGGGAGGAACACTCGTGAAATCCCAAGTCACCGTAGATGGCCACCGCTATCTCGCATCCTTGGCGGACAATCCCCATTTTCAGGCGGCAATTCTGGCCAATGGAGGAATCCAGCCGGGTACCCAATACTGCCTCCTGGATGGCATGGGCCAGAGGATGGATGTGGGTTTTCTTGCGCTCGATCAGTCCTGCGTTGAGGCTGGCCCCGATGGCGTTGCCGGTAATGCGCCGCAGCGCCTCGCTGTCATTGCCGTTGACCATGGTGGCGGTACAAAGGCAGTGATAGCGGCGGAATGACAGAATCAGCTCCTTTTCCTCCTCCATCGTGTCCGTCATGGCAATGAAGACAGCTGCCCGCAAGGGGCTGATCTCCCCCTTTGGCACAATATAATTCATCAGATCCATTGTGGCCCCCCTTTCTCGTTGATACCTTTTTTCCCCAACAAAAAAGAGAACCGCAAAGCCAACAGGGCACTGTTGTCCTGTTACCATTCACAATTCTCAATTCATGGCTATTCAACTGACCGGCAACGGGAGACGTTCACAAATTTTTCCGCTGTTGTTCCGGCTATGCTCCCCCGCCTTGGTATCAGTTTACCATAGCCAAAGGGATAAAATCAATGCAAATTTTGTACAATTTTTCTTGCCGGCTTTTAGTCTTTCTGCCGTCTCTGCAAAATTTACCCGGCAAAAAACAGTAGAACAACCAAAGCTGGCCCTATTTCCCCTCCCCCCGCCAAAGCACCCCCCGCACCCCCTTGGGCCGGGGCAGGTAGCCGCTGGCGGCAAAGTGCCGCAGGTAGCTGCGCATCAGGGCGGCGTTCACCGGCGGGCAGCGGATGCCGCTTTGTTGCAGCAGGGCGTCGGCCTGGGCGGTGGAAAACCTCGCCTGCCGCTCCCCGAACCGCTCAATCAGGCTCTCCCCTGCCAGCCGCTGGTCGGTAAAAAGGCAGGAGAGGATCCGCAGGACGTTTTCCTCGGCGGTGCAGGCGGTCAGGCGGCGGCACCACTGGTCGTAGGGCACCACCTGGAGGGGCCAGCCAGCCCGTTCCATCAGGGCGGCGATTTTTTCCACCGGCAGGATGTCGTGGTTGATGAGGTTGTAGGCCCCGCCGCTGGAGGCGGACTGGAAGGCGATGGCCACAATGGCGTCGGCCACAAAGTCCACCGGGGTCAGGTGGAGGTTCACCCGGACGTCCGGCAGGCACCCCAGCTGGATGCAGCCCACCAGGGAGCGGCTGATCAGGTCCTCCAGCTTCCAGATGCCGTCCTTTAGGGTGCCGGTGATGTCCCCCGGGCGATAGACCGCGGCCCGCAGGCCCCGCTCCCGGGCGATGCCCACCAGCTTTTCCGCCACCCACTTGGTCTCGGAGTAGCCCAAAAAGTACCCCTCCGGGGATTCCAGCGGGTCGGATTCCATCACCTCCCGGTCAAAGTGGCTGGGGTTGTCGTAGACGCTGTAGGAGGAGATGTAGTGGAAGTACTTGGCCCTGCCCTCGCAGGCAAAGCGCAGGCACTCGGCGGTGCCGGTGACGTTGGTCTGCTTTAGCTGGCGGTAGGGGTAGACAAAGTTGAGCACCGCCCCGTTGTGGATCACCATATCCGCCCGCTGGGCAAGGCGCTTCCAGTCCTCGGGGGACATCCCCAGGCGGGGGAGGTTCAGGTCCCCGGGTACCGGGGTGATGTAGTCCCGGTAGCTCTCTTTCCAGCAGGCGAACCGCTTCATGTTGGCGACGATCCGCTCCATGGCGGCCTCCCGGTCCGCCGCCCGGGCGTGGCAGTAGATCTTCAGCCCCCCCTTCCCCCGCTGCCGGATCAGGGAGCGGATGAGGTAGGCCCCCAAAAAGCCGGTGGCCCCGGTGAGGAGGATGTTGCGGCACTGCTCCGGGGTGTGGAGATAGCCGTTTTTGGGGTGGATATCCTCCGGCAGGAGGCACTCCGCCCTCAGGTCGGTGGCGGCAGCGCTGCCGCCGCCCCGCAGCAGGTCGCTGAGGTAGGCGGAGATCCCCGCCACGGTGGGGGCCGCCGCCACCTGCCGCAGGTCGATGGGCACCCCCAGGTCCTGCTCCATGCCGCACACCAGCTCCATCATCCGCAGGGAATCGCCCCCCAGCTCCAGGAAGCTGTCGTTGGGGCCAAAGTCGCTGCCCGGCAGCAGGCTGCGGAAGATCTCCCGGATCACCGGCTCCACCTGCTCCGGGGTGGCGTTTTGGGGCAGGGATACCTTGAGGCGGGGCGCGGGAGCCTCGGACAGGGCCTGCCCCTGTCCGGAGGTGCTGTACAGCACCGAGAGCCTGCCGTCCTCGTACTGGGCCTTGGCCGCCAGGGTCTTGATCTTGCGGTTATCGGTGCGGGGCAGCGTCCCCTCCCGGACAAAGACGATATCGGCAAAGGAAAAATCGAAGTTTTGGGCGGTAAGGCGGTTCAGCTCCCCGCTGATGGCCCGGAAGTCGGCGTCCGCCGGGGCCTCCGCCGCCAGCACCGGCCGCTCCCCCTCCCCGGACGCCACCGAGAACACCGTCATGGCGTCCATGGGCAGGGCCACCCCCTGCTCGTGGAACAGGAGGGTGATGTCGCTGGGAAAGATGTTTTTGCCGCTGATGATGATCATTTCCTTGATGCGGCCGGTGAGGTAGAGCTGTCCCTCCTGCATCACCCCCATATCCCCGGTGCGGTAGAAGAAACCGGGGTGGCCGGGGATGACGGTTTGGAAGCGCTTGGTTTCCTCCGGGTTCTGCCAGTAGCCGGCGCAGACGCTGCCGCTTTGCAGGCAGATCTCCCCGATCTCCCCGGGGCCGCAGGGGGTGCCGTCGGGGCGGATGGCCACGATCTTCATATCCCCGGCGGTGGCGCCCACCCCCACAATGGCCTTGGTGCCGGCCTCCCCACGGGGGGCGGGGACAAAGCGGTTTTGGCGGTAGTCCTCCACCCGGATGTCCATCCGGTGGTAATCCATGCTGGCCAGGGTGGCCACGCAGACACATTCGGAGAGGCCGTAGCCCGGGGCAAAGGCGTTCTCCGAGATGCCGAAGAGGCGGCAGAACTTCTCCACTGTGGCGGCGTTGACAAACTCGGAGCCGTTGATAAGGTGGGTGACGTGGGAGAGGTCGTACTCCTTTGCCGCCTCCGGGGAGACCAGCCGGGCGCAGACCTCGTAGGCGGAGTTGGGGGCGGCGGTGATGTTCACCTTGAACCGGGAGAGGACCTGGAGCCAGACGGTGGGCTTGGCCAAAAACTGGAGGGTGGGGATAAAGTAGGAGATGCCGGTGTTGGCGATTACCGGCAGGAAGATGGCCACAATCAGGCCGATGTTGTGGTAGAAGGGCACCCAAGAGGCCAGGTTGTTGCTGGTGTGCTGGAAGTCGAACATCTCCAGGCACTGGCCGATGCAGCCCATCAGGTTGCCGTATGTCACCATCACCCCCTTGGGGGCGCTGGTGGAGCCGGAGGTATATTGCAGGTAGCAGAGGTCCTTTGGCCCGTGGGGGCAGACCTTGGCAGGGCCCTTGGCGGCGGGGATCTTATCGGTGTAGATCCGCCGCAGCGACACCACGTTGAGGAAGGCCCTGCGCAGCAGGGGGCCGGTGACGTTCTGGTCCGAGGTCTTCTCCATCCCCTCGTTGGAGATCAGGAACCTGGGCTTGCAGGAGCGGAGCACCGAAACAAAGCGGGAAAGCTTTCCCTCGTCGATGGGGGGCGGGATGACGGTAAAGACCACCCCCGCCAGCATACAGCCCCAAACGGCGTAAACCGTCCCGGCGTCCTGCATCGAGAGGATGATGGCCCGATCCCCCTTTTTGGCCCCCCGGGCCCGGAGCTCGGCGGCCAAGTCCGCCGCCCTCCGCCACGCCTCCCCGGTGGTGACAACCTCCTGGCCAAAGGGCTCTGTCCCGCAGTCCAGGAAGCTGTAGAGCTTCCGGCCCGGGTCCCGGGCGGCGTCCCGCCGGAATTTTTCCAATATGCTTTCCATGGGTATCTTCCTTTCGTTGGGCGGGCCTCGCCTTTTTTCGGCAAAAGACGCCCTTCCTATATCTTTGACAGGATAACAGATGAGCCGCCGTAATGCAATGCCTTTTTTGCGGCAAAAGGGCGGGGACCAGGAGGGCCGGATCAACCGCTCTCCTGGTCCCCTCTTTGGAAGGAGTGAAACGATCACTCAGAGGATGTCAGCTGTTTGGGGTTCTCGGGCCGTCAGCCCAGCTGGCGGTAGAGCGCCTCGATGATATGGGGCCCCCACCACTCGGCATAGCCCCACTTGGTGGGATGGATGGCGTCGCTCATGTAGGCGCGCCACTGGGCGTCGCCCATCTCGATGTTCTCGTACATCTCCGGGGTGTTCCAAAGGTCCACAAAGACGAACTGCTCGCCCCACTTCTCCTCCAGCTGGTGGCACTTGTCGATCATCTCCAGGTAGATGGTGGCCTTCTGGCCGCCGGAGTAGGTCATTTCGTCCACAAACTGGGAGCCGCCGATGACCATGGTCCGGGCGCCCCAGGTCTTGTCCGCGTAGGCGATGATGGCCTCCAGGGAGCCGATGGTGGTCTCGATGTCAAAGTCCTCCAGGTTCTTGCTGGCGGAAACCTCCCCCACCGTGGTCTGGCCCTTGGAATCGTTGGTGGAAAGCTGCACCAGCACCAGGTCCACCTGGGGATCGGTGGCGGTGTCGTGGGTGCTGAGGCGGGGGTAGTAGGAGCCGCTGACGTCGGCCTCCACGCCGTTGAGGGAGTAGCTGGCAGCGGCCAGGGTGGTGCCGCCCTTTACCTCTACGGTGGACTCGGTGCCGGTGAGGGCATCAAAGATTACGGCGGGGGACATATTCTCGCCGGTGCCAAAGCCCTGGAACACCGAGGAGCCCAGCCAGAACAGCTTTTTGCCCTTGATGGGGCTGTTGGGGTCCATGGTCAGGTTTTCGGGGTTGTGCTCGGCGCTGTTGCCGGCGTTCTTAAGCCCCTTGACCACCACCAGCTGGTTGTAGGTGCTGCCGCCGATGACGGCGCCAAAGGCCACCACGGCCACCAGCACCCAGCAGAGGACCGACTTTACCAGCCTGGAGGTCTTCCGCTTGGCCAGCTCCGGGGCCGAGGCAGCGGAGCCGGCGGGACGGGCGGGGATGCTCTTGCCCTGGGCCACGGCGGCCAGGGCGGCCTCAATGACCGGGGCCCAAACAGCGTAGCCCTTCTGTGTGGGATGGATCTGGTCGTTCATGCAGCTGCGCTTTTTGTTGACAGGCATATTGATTTCCCGGTCGTGCCAGAAATCGATGACCTCCACGCCCCACTTTTTGGCGATGCCGGCCAGGGCCTCCACCATAGCCTGATAGGCGGGGGAGGCGTACTCCGGGCTGGTGTAGAAGACCACGGGGACGTCGTTCCAGGTCTGCTTGGCGTAGGCGATGATGTACTCGATGGCGCCGCAGACGGTCTTGGTATCAAAGGAGGAAAGCTCCTTGCCCTCGGCCATCTTGCCCAGGGGGCTGCCCTTGGTGGCGTCGTTGGTGGAAAGCTGGCAGATAAAGAGGTCGCAGGGCTGGCTCTTGTCCAGCTTCTTCAGCCGGGCAACATAGCTGCGCTCGCCGTTATCCACCAGGGTTGTGCCGCTGACCGCCTCCTTGACGCAGGAGGCGCCGGTGCTCTCGGCAATCATATCCACAAAGGACCGGCCCCGGGCCGCAAAGCCCTTGGTGACAGAGGAGCCCAGGAAGATGAGCTTCTTGCCGGCCAGGGGGCTGTTGGCCGTCTTTTGGGCGGCGCTGCCGCCGTAGTTGCCGGGGTTCAGGAAGCCCAGCAGCTTGAGAACAAACAGCAGGGCGATTACCACAAGGACGATGAGAAAATACTTGCCGCCATAGGTCATCATACCGCTGGTGCAGTACTCCTTGCAGACCTGCTTGGTGACACCCAGGATGCTGGCCACCTTCGCGAAGATGGGGTCAGCGATTGCGGAATAAAAGATTCCTTGCCAAAACTCCAACATAAAAACAAACCTCTCTTTCCTCACTGCCGCCCTCCAGCAGCGGGTGATCTATGCGGTCAGCCGTCCTTATGCTCTGTTCTGGTTGGAACAGAGCATAAACGGCGTAACGCCGTTTGGCCGCTCTCCGGCGGAAATTTATTCCCCAAACACCCGGTACAGCCCCCTTTGCAGCGCCGGGGTCCACCACAGCAGGTATCCCGCCTTGGTGGGATGGACACCGTCGTTCATGTAAAGACGGTAATCGTCCGGGCTTACCCGGTTCATCTCGGGGTCGTGCCACAGGTCGATGACGGTGATGCCCCACTTTTCCGCCATCTGCAACAGCAGGTTCACCAGCTTGTGGTACCGGGGATTGTCGTATTTGGTACCGGTAAAGAAGACGATGGGACAGTCCCAGGCCTCCCTGGCAAAGGCGATGACGCTTTCGATGCCCCCGGCGGTGGTCTTGGTGTCAAAGTCCTTTGGATCAAAGGAATCGCTGATCCGGCCCAGCTGGCTGTAAAAGGTGGCGTCGTTGGTGGAAAGCTGGCAGAGGAAGCAGTCCACAGGCCGGCGGACGGCTGGGTGCTTCTTCAGCCGCCGCAGGTAGGAGTTGGGGGCCAGATCCGCCATGGTGGAGGCGGCCACCGCCTCCCGGATGATGACGCAGCCATCGGCGCGGCTGAGGCAGTCGGTAAAGGACACCCCCATGGAGGACATCCCGGCTGTCACCGAGGAGCCCAGGCAGAAGATGGTTTTGCCCCGCAGGGGGCTGTCCGGATTGGGCCGCACCCTCCGGATATCATACCTCCTGCCGTTGCCGGGGCGGAGCCAGCCGTGGAACCGAGCCCAAAGCCCCACCCCAACGCAGCACGCGAAAAGGATCGGAACGATTACAAACGCCTTCATTGGTCTCCTTCTCTGTCTTGCCTGCTGGTATCCAGGCGGATTCCGGAGTTTTATATTTGGTCATCCAACCAATTTACAAGTATAGTAAACCACTTTTTTCTTGCGGTGTCAATACGAAAAAAGGCGAAAAAAGCATTTTTGTCATAGATGTAACAAACCAGGGGCATGACTTGTGGAGATTGCACAAGGGAACGGGTTTAGACAGGGGAAATTGTCCGGTGGCTAACGCCTTTACCATGGATAGAATCGGCGCCCTGCCGTATTAGCCAAACGTAAACGCTCCTATATCTGCTACCTGTAGGAGCGGAAATGGGGAAATATTTTAGCATATTAAAGCGTGGTGATTTCCTTGCCCTTGCATTTTATCTCTTGCCGCGTTGTTTCTGGCTTTATTTTCTTTCTGATTTCTGCTGCGTTTGATTTCAAATATTCGTAATTTGTCAGTTCTGCCAGCTCTAAATAAAATTGCAGCTGTGGCGAGTGAATTTGATATAAGACATGGAGAACCATTATTTTTTGATATTCATCATCTTCATATTTCCTTCTGTTCCAGAAAATAACTGCGTATTTTTCTGCTTCCTCGGGATAAATCCCGGCTAAGGTTTTCAACGCCAGCCTTTCTGTATATTCGTCCCCTGTGTCAAGGAATTCAAAGACCAGCTCTTGGAGATTGTCATCCCCCTTATAGCCGCCTAAATGCTCTGCAAATTGCCATTTTGCATTTATATAAGCCGTGTTCAAGCAGCTTCTGCACAACAATGCAAACCATTTGCCGTACCGGTCTAACTCTGCCATAATCATGGAGCATTCATTATCTCTCGCAATCGCATACAACAAATCATCTATGATCTGTTGAGTCGCTTTTTCGGCATCATTCTTTTTGATAAAGCAGATCGCTTCAGAAACCATTTCATCAAATTCTGTGCAAAAGCACCATTCCCCATTATCATTCTTTTCTGTGATTTCCGGATAATTGGCTTTTGCCCAACTCCTGAAATGATTGACTTTTTCGTGTAATCTGTTTTCTCCGCAATCAAACACGACCGTTCCCCCCAAAGTGAAATAAAGCTTCTTTTTTTGTTACAGCAAGGACATAGCCTTGCCGGCCGCTACCTGTAGAATGGAGGAAGCTGTCCCCTTCCCTGCTGTATTGGCGGGTAGCAGGGGGCTGGAAGCTGGCCGCTGCCAGCGTGTCCGGGTGGCCCCGGAGCCTTTCCCCCGCAAAAACCCCCCCGCCCCGGCAGACGCCAGGACGGGGGGGTTTTGGTGGTGGTGATCCATCGGAGGTTCGAACTCCGGACCCTTTGATTAAAAGTCAAATGCTCTGCCAACTGAGCTAATGGATCATGGAAATATAACGACACTTTTTGGGACAGCTATATTATTATAGCAACCGTTCGTAGCTTTGTCAACTCCTTCCAATCGGATTTTTGCTGCAAAGAGCGTCAGCCGGAAGGCCGTGGGGCGGTGGAAAAGGTATCGTCCCAAATTTTCCGCCTCTGGTGACAACGCAGGCGGTTTGGTCTATAATAGAGCTGTCCAAAAATCCACCGAAAGGAGCTGGTTCCATGGGCCTGACACCGGATAGCGAAATCCGCTTTCTGCGGGGGGTGGGGGAACAGCGGATGAAGAAGTACCAGCGGCTGGGGATTACCACCGTGGAGGACCTGCTCCGCCATGCCCCCCGAGACTACCTGGACCTGCGCCGCCCCTGCCCCATCCGGGAGGCGGCAATGGGGGAGCAGGCGGCGGTTCTGGCCACGGTGGGCCACAAGGGGAGCGAACGGCTGCTGCGCAAGGGCCTCACCGTCCAAAAGGTTTCCGCCTTTGACGGGGAGGACACCCTTACTTTAACCTTTTTTAACGGCAAATATACCGTCGCCGGCCTGCGGGAGGGGGCGGAGTACCTTTTTTACGGCCGGATGGAGGGGACCCTTACCCACCGGGAGATGACCTCCCCCGCTGTCTTCCCCGGGGAGCTCCGGGGCCTCTCCCCCATCTACCCCCTTACCGCCGGGCTCACCAGCCGGGGCATCGCCAAGGACGCCGCCACCGCTTTGGCGGCGCTGCCGGCCTTCCCGGAGCCCTACCCCGACTGGGTGCGGCAGCAGAACGGCGTCTGCACCCTGGATTACGCCCTCCGCACCATCCACAGCCCCCGCTCCCCGGAGGAGGCCCAGGCCGCCCGGCGGCGGCTGGTCTTTGATGAGCTGCTGACCCTCTGCATCAGCTTTATGGGGATGAAAAACGGCCGGACCCGTCAAACCGTCCAGCCCATGGAGCGGGTGGCGCTGGAGCCCTTTCTGGCCGCCCTCCCCTTCCCCCTTACCGGGGCCCAGCTCCGGGCCATCCGGGAGGCGGTGGAGGACCTCTGCTCCGGCACGCCCATGAACCGGCTGGTCCAGGGGGACGTGGGCAGCGGCAAAACCATGGTGGCCGCCGCCTGCTGCTGGTTCTGCTGGAAGAACGGCCGTCAAAGCGCCCTGATGGCCCCCACCGAGATTTTGGCGGAGCAGCACTACCGCAGCCTCTCCCCCCTGCTGGAGGGGCTGGGGATGCGGCTGGAGCTGCTCACCGGCTCCTGCACCCCCAAGGAGAAGCGGGAGCGCAAGGCGGCGCTGAAACGGGGGGAGGTCGACCTGATCATCGGCACCCACGCCCTGATCACCGGGGACACCCTGTTCCGGGAGCTGGGGCTGGTTGTCACCGACGAGCAGCACCGCTTTGGGGTGGCCCAGCGGATGAGCCTTTCCGGCAAGGGGGCGGGGGCCAATGTGCTGGTGATGTCCGCCACCCCCATCCCCCGCACCCTGGCCCTGGTCATCTACGGGGACCTGGAGCTTTCGGTCATCGACCAGCTGCCCCCGGGGCGGCAGCGGATCGATACCTACTACATCGGCGGGGACAAGCGGCAGCGGGCCTACGGGTACATCCGCAAGCACCTGGACCAGGGCTACCAGGGCTACATCGTCTGCCCCCTGGTGGAGGAGGACCCGGAGGGGGGCGGCGTCCCGGGGCTGGCCGCGGCCTCCGGCTACCTGGAGGAGATCGCCCGGGGGCCCTTTGCCGGCTACCGGCTGGGGCTGCTCCACGGCAAGATGAAGGGCCGGGAGAAGGACGCCGTCATGGCCTCCTTTGCCGCCGGGGAGATCCAGCTGCTGGTCTCCACCACCGTCATCGAGGTGGGGGTGGATGTGCCCAACGCGGTGATTATGCTGGTGGAAAACGCCGAGCGGTTCGGCCTAAGCCAGCTGCACCAGCTCCGGGGGCGGGTGGGGCGGGGCACCGCCAAATCCTGCTGCATCCTCCTTTCTGACGCCCGGGGGGACGCCGCCCGGGAGCGGCTGCGGCTGATGACCCAGACGGGGGACGGCTTCCGGATTGCGGAATACGACCTGAAGACCCGGGGGCCGGGGGACTTCTTCGGGATGCGGCAGCACGGCCTGCCCCAGCTGCAAATCGCCGACCTGGCGGCGGACAGCCTGGTGCTGCGGCAGGCCCAGGAGACCGCCGCCAGGCTGCTCCGGGAGGACCCGGCGCTGGCGTCGATGCCGCTGCTGGCCCAAAAGGCCGCCCGGCTTACCGCGCTGACGGCGGGATAGCCCGCCCCGCCCCCTGTGCGCCCCCGGGTGGCTCCGGCGGGCGCACAGGGGGCGTTTTGGGCTACATCAGCGGGGCGAAGAGCCGCAGAAAGGAGGCCAGCAGCCGCCTGGGCAACGAGATCCCCTCCACCTCGGCCAGGGTGATCCGCTGGCTGGCCTCCAATGTGCGGCGGATGTCCGCCTCCACCGCCGCCACCGCCTCGCCGCCCCACAGCGCCACCCCGCACTCGTGGTGGAGGTAAAGGCTGCGGAAGTCCAGGTTGGCTGTCCCCACAATGGCCGCCTTGCCGTCACAGACCGCCATTTTGGCGTGGATAAACCCCGGGCTGTACTCCCATACCTCCGCCCCCGCCCGCAGCAGCGTCCCGTAGTAGGACCGCGTCACCATATGGACAAACCACCGGTCCCCCTGCCGGGGGCAGAGCACCCGCACCTGCACCCCGCTTTGGGCCGCCATGCAAAGGCTCTGCAAAAAACGGCTGTCCAAAATCAGGTAGGGGCTGGTGAGCCAGATATAGCTTTCGGCCCGCCCCACCAGCTGGAGGTAGGCGTTTTCCGCCACCTGGTACCGGTCCAGGGGGGAATCGCAGTAGGGCTGCACATACCCCTCTGCCGCCGGGGGCGCCTTTGCCCCGTCCAGGGGCCAGCAGGCCCGGTACCGCTCCGGGTCCTCTACCCTGCCGCCCCCGCCGGAGCACCACAGCTGGAAGAACATCCGGGTGAGCCCCCACACCCCCGGCCCCCGGAGCACCACCGCCGTGTCCTTCCAGTGGCCGTGGAGCCGCTTGCGGTTGATGTATTCATCCGCCAGGTTCACCCCGCCGCAGATGCCCACCCGGCCGTCCACCACGCAGATCTTCCGGTGGTCCCGGTAGTTGAGGCAGGGATCGATCCCCGGGCCGATGGGGTTGTAGACCAGGGTTTGGATGCCCCACTCCTCCATCTGCCGCCGGGCACCCCGGGGCAGCGTGCGGATGCAGCCCAGGTCGTCCCAAAGGACACGCACCTCCACCCCCTCCCGCGCCTTTTGGCGGAGGATAAGGAGGATGCTGTCCCACATCCGCCCGGGGGCCAGGATGAAGTACTCCAGCAGGATAAACCGCCGGGCCCGGGGCAGCTCCCGGAGCATCACCCGGAACTGGTCCTCCCCCAGGGGGCAGTATTCCACCTCGGTGCGGTCCATGGGGCCAAAGCCGGAGATGCGCCACAGGTAGGCCGCCTGAACCCCCAGGAAGGGATCCTCTTTGGCCAGCTCCCTTAGCTGGCCGGGATCCGGGAGGAAGAAGAGGCGCTCCGCCTCCTTGGCCCGGAGAAGCGCCCTGCGGCGGCGGGGGGAGGGGCCCCGCCACCCCCAGGTAAGCCAGAAGAGGGCCCCCACCGGGGGCAACGCCAGGATGGCCAGGATCCAGGCGGTGCGGTAGGAGCTGTTTTCCTCCCGGGCGGCAACCCGCAGGGCCAGGGCCAGGCTGAGGCCCCAGCACAGGGCAAAGGCGGCCGGGGAGGAAAAGGCGAAAGGCAGCAGGAGGGCGGCAAAAAGGGCCATCTGGAAGGCGATGGCGGCAACGGAAAGGTAAAGCCGTCCCGGCAGACGGTCCCGCAGCCAGGCTGCAAGCCCCATGGAAAAGCCTCCTTTGCGGGGATGGGGGCGGGCCGGCTGTCGCCCTGCCAAAAGCCCCCTGCACCCGGCGGATTTTGTGCTGCCAATTGTTGCATCGGCAGCGGGGTTGGGTTATAATAGGGGAGTATTCCCACAGTCCCCCGTATCATACGAAAAAAGCAGGAGGTGGCACAGCTTTGGGTACCGACCCTGGACGAAGTAGCGAAATATAACGGGAGCGGGCCCACTGCCGCCGGCGGTTCTCCGCTTCCGGAAGGAAGGAGAATTGCGCCCATGCTTAACATCTACAAAACCGTGGAGGGCCAGGTGGTCCTCCAGGAAAGGCTTACCCCGGGCTGCTGGGTAAACGTCACCGAGCCCACCCAGCAGGAGATCGAGTACCTCACCGGGGAGCTGGGGCTGGACCGGGACTTTGTCCGTTCCAGCCTGGACGAGGAGGAGTCCTCCCGCATCGAGGCGGAGGACAACGACCAGGTGCTGGTCATTGTGGACCTGCCCATGGCCCTGCGCCAGGAGGAGGACCAGTCCATCCTCTACACCACCGCCCCGATGGGCATCATCCTAACCCCCCAGTATGTCTTTACCATCAGCACCCAGCCCCAGCAGGTGGTGAGCGAGATGGCGGACGGCAGGGTGAAAAACATCACCACCCACCTGCGGGCCCGCTTCCTCTTCTCCCTCCTCTACCGCATCGCCACCCGGTACCTCACCTACCTAAAGCAGATCGACAAGATCTCCTCCTACACCGAGCAGCAGCTCCACCGCTCCATGCGCAACAAGGAGCTGATCCAGCTGCTGGGGCTGGAAAAGTCCCTGGTCTACTTTTCCACCTCCCTCAAGGGCAACGAGGTAACGCTGGAAAAGATCCTCCGGGGGCGGATCATCCGGCTTTACGAGGAGGACCAGGACCTGCTGGAGGATGTCCTGGTAGAGGTGAAGCAGGCCATCGAGATGTGTAACATCTACACCAGTATCCTCTCCGGCACCATGGACGCCTTTGCCTCGGTGATCTCCAACAACCTCAACATTGTGATGAAGATCCTGGCCGCTGTCACCATCGTGATGTCCATCCCCAACATCGTCTTTAGCTTTTACGGCATGAACATCGCCGGGGGCCTCCCCCTGGACCGCTTTTGGTGGTTTCCCGCCACCCTTTCGGCGGCGCTTTGTGTGGGGGCCGCGGTAATTCTGGTAAAGAAGGATATGTTCCACTGACCGGCAAAAGCGGGGGGAGCAGGCCCCTGCGGACAAAACAAACGGAGGCCCCCGCGCCGCAGCGTTGGGGCCTCCGCCATTCTGTTGTGGGTTGTTTTGCCCGGAAATGGCCTGGAAAGCCAAAATAGGTGTTGCTTTTTGGGCGAAATCCGTATATAATAGAGGCAGGGCAAAAAAGTGCAAGCAGGGATGTGGTGTTGCTACCACCGCATCCCCTGTATACGGAGGGGTTTCTCCATACACAACGGCTATGCCGCACTTGACAGTACATATTATACTCTGTTGCGCCTGCAAAAGCAAGTACTTGGGGTATAATGTGGGTGTGTATTCTGTACTTGTCGGACGGTGCCGTGTATGGTTTGTTTTCCGTACACGGCACCGTTTTTTGCCCTGTAAAAAAGGGATGCAGCGGGGGCCCAGGATATCTTGGGTCCTCGTTGCCCCCTGCTTACAGGAGCAACCAGCGTTAACACCGACAGGGAGCGGAAGCACACACCGGTTATTATAGCAACCATCAAAATTGTCGACACCCATCTGGACGGCAGCTTTCCCAGCTGCCTTTGTCCCAAAAACTTGAAAGCCATCAAGGCTTCCTGCG
>JAAWGY010000022.1 GCA_022795575.1 Angelakisella sp.
AGCGCAGGAATACGATATGTATTTCAAGGTTTTTTGGCAAAGGCAGGCGGAAAATTTGCCGTCAAGATGCGCGCGGCGGCGATTGGTACAGCTTCTCAGATTCCGAATAGCCTCCGGGCGTTCTCCGCGGTGGTTTCCGCCAGCGCCTGGGGCGTTACCCCCTTTACCTCGGCCAGCCGGGCGATGGTGTAGGGCAGCATACCGCTGTGGCACCGCTTGCCCCGGAAGGGCTCCGGCGCCATATAGGGGCAGTCGGTCTCAACCAGCAGCCGGTCCAGGGGCACCACAGCGGCGGCCTCCAGCGCCCGCCGGGCGTTCTTAAAGGTGACTACCCCGGTAAAGCCGATGTACATCCCCAGGGACAGCACCTCCCTGGCCATCTCGGCGGAGCCGGAATAGCAGTGCACCACCCCTGCCGGGCGGTACCGGCGCAGCAGCGCCAGGGTGTCGCCGTGGGCCTCCCGGTCGTGGATCACCACCGGCAGGTCCAGCTCCGCCGCCAGCCTTAGCTGGGCCTCAAAGACCTCCCGCTGGGCCTCCTTCCAGCCGGCGTCGTAGTGGTAGTCAAAGCCGATCTCCCCAATGGCCCGAACCCGGGGCCGGGCGGCCAGGGCGGTCAGCTGCGCCAGCCAATCCCCGGGGAGCTCCGCCGCCCCGTGGGGGTGCACCCCCACCGCCGCCCAAAGAAAGGGCCAGCGCTCCGCCAGCTCCGCCGCCACCCGGGAGGTATCCAGGTCCGCCCCGATGGTCATCACCGCCGACACCCCCATCTCCCCCAAGCCGGCCAGCAGCTGGTCCCGGTCCGGGTCAAAGGCGGGGTCGTCGTAGTGGGCGTGGGAATCAAAAATACCGGTGATCTGTGGCTGTTCCATAAAGAAAGGACCTCCTGAATCCTTGGTCAAGCTTGCGCTGTCTCTGGTGCGCGCCCTGGCGGCTGCAAAGGCTTTATCTAATAGGTAGGCCCGCTCCAAAGCAGGGGGCCGGGTAGGGACTGCCCGCAGGGGCATCTCCGCTGCCCTCCAACGGTTTCGGTACAACGTGGGTCTCCAGGCAGTCGCTAAGATCCTGTACAAAGGCAAGGCTCGCTCCAAAGCAGGGGGCCGGGTAGGGACTGCCCGCAGGGGTATCCCCGCTGCCCTCCAACGGTTTCGGTACAACGTGGGTCTCCAGGCAGTCGCTAAGATCCTGTACAAAGGTAAGGCCCGCTCCAAAGCAGGGGGCCGGGTAGGGGCTGCCCGCAGGGGTATCCCCGCTGCCCTCCAACGGTTTCGATACAACGTGGGTCTCCAGGCAGTCGCTAAGAGCCTGTACAAAGGCAAGGCCCCCTGCAAAGCAGGGGGCCGGGTAGGGACTGCCTGCGGGGGCTACCCCGCTGGTGGAGGCGAGGAGAGTTGAACTCCTGTCCGAAAACCGATCCATACAGCTTTCTCCGGGTGCAGCCGCTTATTTACATTCCCTTATCCGACCGCCAAACGGCAGGCAGACGGACTTGGTAGCTCCCGATACAGCCGGCAGGCGGGAGCCCTCCTGCCGGCCGTTCACCACGAAGTGACGCCCGAGCCGGGGCCGTGGTCCTCCCCGGTCAGACGGCAGCCTTTAATCAGGCTGCGTAAGCAACAGTACGATTGTCGTTTACTTTTAAGGTTGCCCGTTTTATAGAGGTCGAGCGCCTCTACCCGCTTACCGTACTTCACAGCCCCCGTCGAAACCGGTACGCCCCCGTGTTTCGCGGCGGGACTGCCGCTATTTTGCCCGCATCGCCCGCTGGATATCCCGCTGGGCGTCCCTTTTGGCGGCATCGGCCCGCTTGTCGTAGAGCTTCTTGCCCTTGCACAGGCCAATCTCCACCTTTACAAGCCCGCCCTTAAAGTAGGCCTGTAGGGGGATCAGGGTGAGGCCCTGCTGCTTTACCAGCCCGTAGAGACGGCGCAGCTCCCGCTTATGGAGCAGCAGCTTTTTGGGGCGGAGGGGGTCCTGGTTAAAGATGTTCCCCTTTTCATAAGGGCTGACGTGCATCTGCTTGATGAACAGCTCCATCCCCTGGAAGTCGCACCACGCGTCCTTGAGGTTTGCGCCGCCGCACCGCATACTCTTTACCTCGGTGCCGAAAAGCTCGATCCCCGCCTCCAGGCTTTCCTCCACAAAGTACTCGTGGCGGGCCTGGCGGTTTACTACGATCTGCTTGATGCCGGTTTTGGGCACGGCGTTCCCCCCTTTACTTGCCGAGATGCTGGGCTGTTATTAGTTTACCCGGTTTCTTGCAAAAAGTCAATGGTGGCAGGCGGCGGAGAAGCAGTCTTTTTCAGAGAAACAGCCGCCGGAAAGGAGCGAAGCGCCCGTCCCGGCCCCCGCCCCTTTTCCGGCGGCGTTTTTCCCCTGCCGCTATAGCCCCGCCCGGAAGAGCTCCCAGGCGATCCTGGCGCTCTCCTCCAGCTCCTCCAGGCAGTAGAAGGCGTCCATCATATCCTTTCCCGGCACCACAGGGCCGTGGTTCTTCAGCAGAAAGCCGTCGCTCTGCTCCACCCGCTGGCGGAAGGCGTCAAACAGCGCCTGGGAGCCGGGCTTTTCGTAGGGGACCGTCCCCACCGTCCCCAGCTTCATCTTCAGGTAGGGGGTGTGGTCCGGGATGCAGTCCTGCTCCGGCAGCCCCGGCACAAAGCTCCAAAGGACGGCGTAGCAGCTGTGGGTGTGTAGCACCGCCCCAATCTCCGGGGATTTTTCGTAGAGGGCAAGGTGCAGCGGCCACTCCTTGCTGGGCTTCTGCTCCCCCAAGGGCTTCCCCTCCATGGTAATCGCCGCGAAGTCCTCCGCCCCAAGCGTGCCAAAGCAGCTGCCGCTGGCGGTGATATAGATCCTTCCCTCGTGGCAAAAGCTCATGTTTGCCGAGGATCCGGCGGTCCTCCCCCGCTCAAAAAGGCTGTGGGCCACCCAAACGGCCTGTTCCAGCTTCTGCTCCAGTGTCTGTTCCAACGCTGCCATCTCCTTCCGTTAAATTCCCTTTTCCCCGGTGATCTCCAGGGCCTGTCCAAAGAAATCCTCCCCGCCAAAGTTGCCGCTTTTCAGCACCAGCCGGATCCCCGGGGCCTCGGCAGGGACCATCACCGGCACCCCGGGGGCGACGCTGGGGCCGATGAGGTAGGACTGAAAGCCCAGCCCCTTGGTTACGGCCCCGGAGGTCTCTCCCCCCGCCGAGATGATCCTGGTGTAGCCCGCCTCCACCGCCCTTTGGGCCAGCCGGGCGGTGATGCCCTCCAGCAGGGCGGCCACCTTGCCCGCCCCCAGCCTTTGGTACTCCCGGACCCGCTCCGGGGTGTCCGAGCTGTACACCAGCACCGTGTCCTCCGCCCCCTGGTGGGCGGCGACGAAATCCCAGGCGTCTTCAAAGGTTTGGGCGCCGGTTAGCAGCGCCCCCGGGTCCAGCTTAAAGGAGGGCTTCCCCTGGGCCTGGTACCAGGCAATCTGCCCCAGGGTGGCCTTGGAGCAGCTCCCCGCCAGAAGCAGGGCCCGGCCCCGGGTGCCGGCCTTGGGGATCCGCCCCTTCTCCGCCGTCCCCCCGGTCCATTCCCTGGCCAGGTGCTCCAGCAGCCCGCTGCCGCCGGTAAGCAGGGGCAGCCTGCCCCATGTTTGGGCGATGCGCCTTCCGTCCTCGTCCGTGGAATAGTCGGGGATCAGGTAGCAGGGGCCGTCCTCCGGGGGCCGGAAGCCATTCAGCGCCTCCCGGGGCAGCACCCGGCTGGGGTACCGGCTTTGGGGCGCCATCAGCCGGTCGACGCGGCAGTCCCTCATGGGGGTGAGGGGGTGGTCCTTCATATGGCTTTGGTGGAGGGGGACGCCGTTTACAAAGAGGCTCCCCCCCTCCACCGTGCGGCCGTTGGCCGGCAGGGAGGGGCACAGGAGGGTGAAGGGGGCGCCGGTGCGCTCCATCAAAGCGTCGGCCACCGGGCCGATGTTCCCCTCCGGGGTGGAATCGAAGGTGGAGCAGTATTTGAAGTAGAGCTGCTTCGCCCCCTGCTTGAGAAGAAACTCCGCCGCGGTTAGGCTGTCCGCCACCGCGTCCTTCCTCTCCTGTGTCCTGGACTTCAGGGCGATGACGATGGCCTGTGTCTCCCCTGCCGCCATCGCCCCCTGCGCCGGCACGCCGTTGTAAAGGCAGACGCTCATCCCTCCCTTTACCAGAAAGGATGCCGCGTCGCTGGCTCCTGTAAAATCATCGGCAATACATCCCAAAACGGTCATAGCGTTTCCCTCCCGTGATAGAATTTGTTCCTTGGGACAAAGGTAGTCACTGTTGTATTATAGCAAGGATTGTGCCAGAAGTGTTGCGAATTCCCGGGGACGGGGCGCTTCCCCTGTCCCGCCGGCCCTCTGCCCGGAGCCCCGCTTTTGTTTGCCGCTGCCGTTTGCAATTGGCGTTGCAATGTTGTAAAATCACAGTGGCAACGCAACAGCTGCAACACCCGAAAAGGAGTTAACCGCCCATGATCCGCCTTCTATTCATCGTCCCTTATCCAGAGCTGGAGCAGATCGTAAAGCGCGTTCTGGACAACCACCCCCAGCATCAGGAGCTTTCCGCCGACATCAAGGTGATCCGTGTAGAGGACACCCCGCCCCGGCTTACCAAGGGCTACGACGCTGTCATCGCCCGGGGCTACAGCGCCCGGAAGGCAGCCGCCGCCTACGTCAACGTCCCCACCATCGGCCTGTCCATCTCCGGCTACGACATCATCCGGGCCGTCCAGGAGTGCAAGGAGCGGTTCCACCCCAAAAGGGTGGCCCTCTGCGGCCTCTTTGGCCAGATGTACGAGACGGAGGACATCTTCCGCCTGCTGGGCATCCAGGGGGAGGTCTTTTCGGCAATGGGCCACGAGGAGCTGCCGGGGATTATGGACCAGGTGCTGGCCTCCGGCTGCGACGCCGTCATCGGCGGCTATTCGGCGGTTACGCTGGCCCGGCAGCGCGGCCTCCCCGCCGTGGTGATCCGCACCGGGGAGGTGCCTGTCCTCCAGTCCGTCAACGAGGCCATCCGCACGGTGCAGCAGCTCCGGCGGGAGCAGATCACCTCCCAGATGTACAAGACGGTCATCTATTCCGCCAAGGACGGCATCTGCTTTGTGGACGCCGCCGGGGTGATCCGGGTGCGCAACCGGGTGATCCAGGAGATGAACCGCGGCATCAGCCTGATGGGCCGCCCCCTGAAGGAGGCCCTCCCTTACCTGTACCCCACCTTCTGCTCCGTCCTGCAAGCCCAGCAGCCAAGCGAGGGCAAGATACTGATGATCCCCGGGACCAAGACCACCGTTTCGGTGCAGTGCTCCCCGGTGATCGCCACCGGCAGCATCTCCGGGGCGGTATTCCACCTCACCGATATCACCATGATCCAGGAGCTGGAGGGCCAGATCCGGCGGAAGCTCAGCGGCCGGGGCCTGAAGGCCCGGTACACCTTCGACGACATCATCCACCGCAGCGAGATCATCCGCCAGACCATCAAAGCGGCAAAGCGCTACGCCGCGTCGGATTCCAACGTCATCATCATCGGGGAAACCGGCACCGGCAAGGAGCTGTTCGCCCAAAGCATCCACAACGCCAGCCGGCGGAAAAACGGCCCCTTTGTGGCCATCAACTGCGCCGCCCTGCCGGAAAACCTCCTGGAAAGCGAGCTGTTCGGCCATGTGGAGGGGGCCTTTACCGGCGCTGTCCGGGGGGGCAAAATGGGCCTCTTTGAGCAGGCCCACGGGGGCACCCTGCTCCTGGACGAGATCACCGAGATCTCCCCCTCCACCCAAAGCAAGCTGCTGCGGGTGCTCCAGGAGCGCCAGGTGCGCCGCATCGGCGACGACAAGGTCATCGATGTGGACGCCCGGATCATCTCCTGCACCAACCGGAGCATCTCCAACCTGCTGAGCCAGGGGAAATTCCGCCGGGACCTGATGTACCGCCTGGACATCCTCCGCCTCTTCCTGCCCCCCCTCCGGGACCGGGAGGGGGATGTGGAGCTGCTTTTCTGCCACCTCCTGGGCTCCCTCTGCCGGCAGTGGGACATCGAGATGCCCCGGATCGACCCCGAGGCCCTGCTGCTCCTGAACCAGTACCGCTTTGACGGGAACATCCGGGAGCTGCGGAGCATTGCGGAGCGGGTGCTCTCCCTCTCCGACGGGGGCTGTGTCACCCAGCGGGCCATGGGGGAGGCCCTCTACCCCCGGGACGTGGAGCCGGGGCCGGAGGAGGCGCTGCTGTCCGCCGCGGCCCTCCCCCGCCCCGGCGCCGACGAGCCCCGGCGGATCCGCCAGGCCTTGGCGGAATGTGGCGGCAGCCGGACCGGCGCGGCCCTTCTTTTGGGCATCGACCGTTCCACCCTCTGGCGGAGGATGCGAAAATACGGAATTACATAACGGCCAGGACGCATCTGCACCGGCAGGCGCGTTTTTTGTAGAAGGACCGGGAAAAGGGCGGCTTTGGCCTCCCTGTGTTGCTGTTTTTGCGGCAAAAGTGTTGCGTTTGAAACAACATAGCTGCAACAGCCGAATTTTGGCGGTTCCAAAATTACTCCTCAAATAAGAACAATCATTGGTGCTTTCGGAAAATTCTTAACTCCCCAGGGGTTGGCACGGTTATTGCTCATTCTTCCGGCAAGGGCATAAATTCCAATGCAGGAGGGAGGGTGATTGCCGCCAGCCGCGGCGCTCCGGGTGGAAGAGCGTGGGTTTTCGGGCGCCTGGCCCGAAGGGAACAGGGGCCGCCGGAAGCCGGTAGCCCCGTGACAAAACAAATTGAGGAGTGAAGAATCGTAATGACTACCGGGTATGTATTAGTGGTATTCGCGGCGGTTATTGTTCTGATGATCGTCCTGATCTCCAAGTTCAAGGTCAATGCCGCAATGGGCATCCTGATCGCCGCCATGGTGCTGGCCATTGCCCTGGGCACCCCCTGGCAGGACATCGAAGGCACCATCAACAGCGGTTTCTCCGGCACGATTAAGAGCGTGGCCATCATCATCTTCCTGGGCTGCACCATGGGCACCATCCTGGAAAAGACCGGCGCGGCTGTCCGCATCACCAAGTGGGCCGTGGGCCTGGTGGGCGAAAAGAACATGATCTGGGCCATCGCCTTCAGCTCCGCCATCCTGGGCATCCCCATCTTTGCCGATACGGTGGTGATCCTGCTGATCCCCATCGTTTCCCTCCTGGCGGTACAGACCAAAAAGTCCATGATGAGCTACGGCACCGCCCTTTACCTGGGCGCCCTGGTCACGGCCTCCCTGGTCCCCCCCACCCCCGGCCCTGTCTCCGCCGCGGCGCTGCTCAACGTGCCTCTGGGCCAGGCCATCCTTTGGGGCCTTATCGTGGCCATCCCCAGCGTCATCGCCGCAACCTTCTACTGCATGACCCTAAAAACCCCGGTGGCCCCCAAGGAGGAGTTCATCCGCTCCGCCAAGGAGATGGAGAACCAGCCCCTTCCCAGCCTCACCAAGTCGCTGCTCCCCATCCTGTTCCCCCTGTTCCTGATCCTTCTGAACACCATTACCTCCGTGGTGCTGCCCGATACCGGCGTTGCCAACTTCTGCGCCTTCATCGGCAGCCCCCTGGCGGCTCTCTTTACCGGCTGCATCCTGGCGCTGCTCCTTACCGGCAAGGAGTGGAAAACCAAGAAGGTCCTTAACAACTGGGTGGATGAGGGTATCGTCTCCGCCGCAATGCCCATCATCGTCACCGGTATGGGCGGCGCCCTGGCCACCTTTGTGAAAAACGCCGGTGTCGCCGAAAAGATCGCGGACATCATCGTCGCCTCCCCCTTCCCGCCCATCCTCATCCCCATCATCATTGCCGCCATTATCCATGTGGTCACTGGCTCCAACTCCCTGGGCGTCATGACCGCGGCCGCCCTGGTGGAGCCGATGCTGGCCACCCTGGGCATCTCCCCTGTGGCCGCCTTCCTGGCCTGCGGCACCGGCGCCCTGATGTTCAAGCACGCCAACTCCTCCGGCTTCTGGGTAACGGTTTCCATGTCCAACATGGATGTCAACCAGGGCATCCGGGCGGTGGGCGGCGCTTCCACCGTGGCCGGCTTTACCGGCGCGGTCCTTACCTGCATCCTGGTTATGACCGGTGTTATCTAAGCACCATCGAAAAAAGGAGGTTTTTTGACCATGGAAAAATTTGTGACCAGAGCGGCGCGCCTCAACAAGGCCTATGACATCGAGCTGATCGAGCGGGAGCTGGAGTGCGGCGAGGACGATATTATCGTCAAAAACCACCTTATGGGCATCTGCGGCTCGGATAAAAGCTTCTACCGGGGCTCCATGCCCCCCCAGACCGCCGAGTTCCGCCAGCCCCCCGAGTTCCCCTTCCTGCTGGGCCACGAGAGCGGCGGCACCGTTGTTGCGGTGGGCAGCCGGGTGGCGGACTACAAGGTGGGCGATAAGGTTATCGCCTTTGGCTGGAACAACAACTTTGCCGATTACTTCCGGGCCAAGAGCTTCCAGCTCCAGCCTGTTCCCGAGGGGCTGGACATGGACATCGCCGCCCTGGGGGAGCCCACCGCCTGCGCCATGTACTCCGGGCTGAACACCGGGGTGCAGCTGGGGGACACCGTGGTGGTGATGGGGGCCGGCTACGCCGGGCAGGTCATCGCCCAGTGCTCCAAGCTGAAGGGCGCCTACCAGGTGGTCGTGGTGGACGTGCTGGAGGGCAAGCTGAAGCTGGCCAAGGAGCTGGGGGCCGATGTGGTCATCAACCTCCGGGAGGAGGACCCCGTTGCCAGGGTAAAGGCCCTCACCGGGGGCCGGGGAGCGGACGTAGTGGTGGAGGCGGCCGGTTCCGCCGAGTCCTTTAACGCCGCCAGCGAGATGATCCGCCACAACGGCAAATTCGTCTTTTACAGCTGGGTCACTACCCCTGTCACCCTGAACATCAGCCGCTGGCACGACGACGGGTTACAATTCATCAACACCTGTCTGGTCCACCACACCTGGCAGGAGCGGTATGTGTGGGTGCCGGACACCATGCGCCCCATCATCCAGGGCTCGGTAAAGATCAAGCCCCTGATCACCAACGAATTCCCCCTGGCCGACCTGAAAGCGGGCTTCGATCTGGCCGACAAGGACGACGCCGCCATCAAGATCGTGTTCCGCCCGTAACGCCCATCCTGCCGGGGAGCAGGGCGGCACCCGCCCCGCCAAGGCGCTTCCGCCCCACGCAGCCTTGCGGATACGACGCCTGGAGCCGGCCCCCCGCGGCGCCGGGCTCCAGGCGGCTCCCAGGCAAACGACCAAGGGCAGGGCGGCGCGACCGTCAAGGAGCTTCCCCCATCGGCCCGGTCCGCCGGCGGGGCGCTGCCAAAATCATCCAAAGAAGGAGACGAACAAAAACCATGGATTACACCAACCTTCTGAACAGCCACTCCGGCAAAGCCTCCCGGGTGGGCCTCATCGGCGCCAACCAGGGCTTCGGCTACACCCTCCTGGCCCAAATGTCCAAGGTAAAGCAGCTGGAGCTCCGGGTGGTCTGCGACCTGGATCCGGAGAAAAGCGTTGAGGTGCTGAAGGAGACCGGCTTTTGCGGGAAGGAGATCCTTGTCTGCGAAACCAAGGAGGCGGTAGCCGCCGCCCCCGCCGGCGCCATCCTGGTGGTGCGGGATTACCGCCTGGTCCCCCACTGCGGCATCACCGCCCTGGTGGAATCCACCGGCAACACCGCCCTGGGCTGCGAGATTGCCCTTGCCGCTTTACAGCAGGGCATCAACGTCTACATGGTCTCCAAGGAGACCGACAGCTTCTGCGGCCCCCTCCTTAACCAGGTGGCCGCCGAGCACAACGCGGTGTACGCCCTGGTAAACGGCGACCAGCCCCGGAACCTCATCGACCTTTACTCCTGGGCAAGGCTGCTGGGGCTGGAGATTATCGCCGCCGGGAAGTCCAGCGAATACGACCTGGTGTGGGACCGGGAGACCGGCAGGCTCTCCTACCTGGACGGCTCCGGCGCGGGGAAGGAGCTGCCGGAGCTGCTGGACTGCTGGCACTACCGGGACCGCCAGACGCTGGCGAGGCGCCAGGAGCTGCTACAGGAATACACCGGGGCCATCTCTGCCGACCTCTGCGAGATGAACCTGGTCTCCAACGTCATCGGGTTCGTCCCCGCCTGCCCCACCCTCAGCTATCCCATCGCCCGGATCAGCGAGCTGGCGGACATCTTCATCCCGGAGGAGGAGGGGGGCATCCTGAAAAAAACCGGCGTGGTGGACGTGTTCTTCAACCTCCGGGAAAAGGACGAGGCCAGCTTCTGCGGCGGCGAGTTCATCATCGTCAAATGCGAAAACAAAAAAATGTGGGATATCCTGGCGGGCAAGGGCCATGTCATCAGCCGCAACGGCAGATACGCCTGCATCTATTCCCCCTACCACTTTATGGGGATGGAAACCCCCGCCACCATCCTCCTGGGGGACCTGATGGGCGTCGGCAGCCACCCCGAGTGCCGGCAGGTGTCCATTATGGCCGGTATCGCCCAGCAGGATCTCCCCCAAGGCACCGTCCTAAAGGTGGCGGGCCACCACCACGCCATCCAGGGCCTGACCCCCCAGCTGCTGGAGCGAACCTCCGCGGACAAGGCTGCCCCCTTCTACCTTCTCAACGGCGCCACCCTGCTCCGGGAGGTAAAGCAGGGCTGTCCCGTCACCACCGAGGACGTGGACCTTTCGGGCCTTGCCATCTACCAGTACTACCAGAAGGGCGTGGCGCTGGGATAACCCCCCGCGCCACGGGATGACCGCAAGGGGGAGGTTCCTTGTGCGGTTTTCTCGGTAGCTTCCCGGCTGCTCTGGCCCCTTTGTTTGGCTGGCAGGCACCGATACCATGCAAATAAAATGCTCCCTTTATGAGCGACAGAGCGGAAGAAGGCTGTCAATCATACAAGGGAGCTTTTTTGTTACCGGAACAAAAAATATTTTTTTACCTTTCCTATTGCAGACGCTTCCACACAGGCAGCAGCCTTTCGCAGCCGCCCAAAAAACCATTTTTTATGCTTCCCATAGCAGCGCCTTGGGCACCAACGGCAGCTTGCCGCCCAGACGCCGCAGGCGCGCGAAAGTTTCGGTCAAGCCTTTTCAAAGGCTTGCAGGTCCAGGGCAGAGCCCTGGTCGCTCCCCGCAGGGAGCGAAACCTCTTTGGTTAGAGCAGGATACCGATGGCCTCCAGCAGACCGTAGCTGGCAACCCCCATGACGATGCCGGCGGTGAGCACCCCCAGGGAGATGGCCAGCAGGGCACGGGACAGGGGCATCCGGAGGAAGGTGGCGGCTACCGAGCCGGTCCAGGCCCCGGTGCCGGGGAAGGGGATGGCGACGAAGGCCCACAGGCCGAAGAATTCGTACCTGCCAAAGCCGCGGGCCGCTTTGTCCGCCTTTTCGATAACGCGGCGGAAGAAGTTGCCGACGTAGGGCCAGTCGGCCAGCCAGACCAGGAGCCTGCGGCCGAAGAGGAGCAGGAAGGGGACGGGCAGGAGGTTGCCGAGAACGCAGACCAGGTAGACCTGCCAGAAGGGGAAGCCCATCCCCACCCCGACGGGGACGCCCCCCCGGAGCTCTACAATGGGCAGCATGGAGATTGCGAAGAGATACCAGTACTTTTTTAACATAAGAAGCGGGTTTCCTTTCTATGGGCTGTTGGTAGGGTGTTCCTTTTAGTTTACAGGGCGGGGGAGCAATAATCAAGGGGAAACGGGCAAAAATATGGATGGCTGACACTCGGACAAGGGGAGTGACAGTGATTTTGTAAATAAATTGTGAAACCCCTTGACTTCCCGGAAAAATGAGGTACAATAATAGTCGTTAGCACTCCTAAAGTTTGAGTGCTAACACAGGACAGAGCAACAACAAGAGGAAGGAAGGCGAAGGCCGTGGAGCTGGGCCCCCGGAAGCTGCGGATTCTCTCCGCAATCGTGGAAACCTACATCGCCACCGGCGAGCCGGTGGGGTCCAAGCTGGTGGCCGGACTGCTGGACGGGGCGGCGTCCCCCGCCACCGTCCGCAACGAGATGGCGGCCCTCTTCGACCAAGGGCTGTTGGAGCAGCCCCACACCTCGGCGGGACGGATCCCCTCCCACCTGGGGTACCGCCTCTACCTGGACCAGCTGATGGAGGAAAAACCCCTTACCGGGCTGGAAAAGCAGGAGATCGAGGCGCTGTTTAACCTCCGGGACCCGGACCCGGACCGGCTGCTGGAGGACGCGGCCAGGGCGCTGGCGGATTCCACCGGCTGCGCCGTCATCTCCACCGCCCTTACCCGGGAGAGCGCCCGGGTGAAAAAGATCGAGCTGATCCCCACCGCCAGCCGTACCATCGTCATCCTGCTGGTGGCGTCCAACGGGATGGTGAAGAACAAGCTCTGCCGGGTGGACTTTCTCCTGACACCC
Organism: Angelakisella sp.; assembly: GCA_022795575.1. Taxonomy (GTDB): domain Bacteria; phylum Bacillota; class Clostridia; order Oscillospirales; family Ruminococcaceae; genus Angelakisella. Next base: position 12,401 of record JAAWGY010000022.1, read on the forward strand.
CGGATCGTGGAGTTCTTCCAGACCTTCGTCAACCGCCACCTTTCCGGCCGGAGCATCAACGACATCAGCGCCAGCTACCTGAATTCGGTCTCCTTTGCCGCCGGGGAGGAGTATATGGACGTCTTCACCCCCGTGCTCTCGGCCATCTACGACCTTTGCCGGGAGTGCAGCGACGGACGGATCTACCGCAGCGGCACCTCCAACCTGCTGGAGTACGAGGACCTGCGGCGGGTGGCCAACCAGCTCTTCCGGGTGATCAACTCCCGGGAGGCGGTGATGGACCTGATCGACCGGGACGAGGAGGGCATCCGGGTCTTTGTGGGGAAGGAGAACCCCAACAGCGCCTTTGCCGATTCCTCGGTAATCATCAGCAAATACCGCATCGGCCAGGACAACACCGGGGCCATGGGGCTCATCGGCCCCATCCGGATGGACTACGCCAGGCTGATCCCCCACCTGGTCTACTTTTCCCACACGCTGGGCAGGCTGCTGGGGCAGACGCTGGAGGAGCAAAAGTAACGCCGCAGGCGAACGATAACAACAAAGGGAGGCAAACAAGTTGGCAGACGAAAAGGAACGGATGGAGCAGCAGGCCCCCGGGCAGGAGGAGCCGGTGCTGTCCCCGGAGGAGGAAAACCCTCCCCCCCAGGAGACCCAGGCGGAGGAGCCGGCCCCCCGGGACGCCGAGCTGGAACGGCTCCGGGAGGAGAACCGGGAGCTGGAGGAGCGGCACCTGCGGCTGATGGCCGAGTTTGCCAACTTCCGCAACCGCACCGCCAAGGAGCGGGAGAGCCTTTACAGCGACGCGGTGGCCAACACCCTAAAGGAGCTGCTGCCGGTGCTGGATAACTTCCAGCGGGCGATGGAAAGCCCCTGCGCCGACGATGCGTACCAAAAAGGGGTGGAGCTGATCTACCGGGGCCTTTGGGAGATGATGACCGGCATGGGGGTGGAGGAGATCGCCGAGGCCGGCGTCCCCTTTGACCCGGAGCTGCACAACGCGGTGATGCACATCGAGGACGAGACGCTGGGCAAAAACACGGTGGCCCAGGTGTTACAGAAGGGCTACCGCATGGGGGAAAAGATCCTGCGCTACGCCATGGTCCAGGCCGCCAATTAGCGGCGGGCCACGGCATCAACCGCCGGCCTGGCAGAGCATAGGATATACGATACACAAGAGAAGCAGCGATAAGCAGAAGCAATGGAGGTAAATGGATATGAGCAAGATTATCGGCATCGATTTGGGAACGACCAACAGCTGCGTGGCTGTGATGGAGGGCGGCGAGGCCGTCGTCATCCCCAACCCGGAGGGGGACCGCACCACACCCTCGGTGGTGGCCTTTAAGGACGGCGGCGAGCGGCTGGTGGGCAAGGTGGCCAAGCGGCAGGCTGTCACCAACGCCGGGCGGACCATCAGCTCCATCAAGCGCCAGATGGGCAGCGATTACAAGGTGACGGTGGACGGCAAGAGCTACACCCCCCAGGAGATCTCCGCCATGATCCTGCAAAAGATGAAGAACGACGCCGAGGCGTACCTGGGGGAGACGGTCTCCGAGGCGGTGATCACGGTGCCGGCCTACTTTACCGACGCCCAGCGCCAGGCCACCAAGGACGCCGGCCGCATCGCCGGGCTGGAGGTAAAGCGGATCATCAACGAGCCCACCGCCGCGGCCCTGGCCTACGGGGTGGATAAGGAGGCCGACCAGATCATTATGGTCTACGACCTGGGGGGCGGCACCTTCGATGTCTCCATCATCGAGATGGGGGACGGCGTGCAGGAGGTTAAGGCCACCGCCGGCGACAACCACCTGGGCGGCGACGACTTTGACGAGCGGCTGGTGAATTACCTGGCCGACCAGTTCCAGCAGGAGAACCACATCGACCTGCGGCAGGACCCCATGGCCCGGCAGCGGCTGATGGAGGCCGCGGAGAAGGCCAAGATCGAGCTTTCCGGCATGACCACCGCCCAGGTAAACCTGCCCTACATCACCGCCAACGCCAGCGGGGCGATGCACCTGGATACCACCATCACCCGGGCCAAGTTCAACGAGCTTACCGCCGACCTGGTGGAGCGGACCATGGGCCCGGTGCGGCAGGCCCTCTCGGATTCCGGCCTGAAGCCCTCGGACATCCACAAGGTGCTGCTGGTGGGCGGCTCCACCCGTATCCCCGCCGTCCAGGAGGCGGTGAAGAGCTTTATGGGTAAGGAGCCCTTTAAGGGCATCAACCCCGATGAGTGCGTGGCGCTGGGCGCCTCCATCCAGGGGGGCGTGATGGCCGGCGACGTCAAGGGCCTGGTGCTGCTGGACGTCACCCCCCTCTCCCTGGGGGTGGAGACGCTGGGCCGTCTCACCGACCGGATCATCGAGCGCAACACCATCATCCCGGTGAAGAAGAGCAAGGTGTACTCCACCGCCGCCGACGGCCAGACCTCGGTGGAGGTCCGGGTGCTCCAGGGCGAGCGGGAGATGGCGGACGACAACAAACTTTTGGGCAACTTCCAGCTCAACGGCATCCCCGCCGCGCCCCGTGGCGTGCCCCAGATCGAAGTGACCTTTGACATCGACGCCAACGGCATCGTCCATGTCTCGGCCAAGGACCTGGGCACCGGCACCGAGCAGTCCATCACCATCACCTCCTCCACCAACATGAGCAAGGACGACGTGGAAAAGGCGGTGCGGGAGGCGGAGCAGTTTGCCGCCGCCGATAAAAAGCGCCGGGAGGCCATCGACATCCGCAACAACGCCGACCAGACGGTGTACCAGGCGGAAAAGACCATCGCCGACATGGGCGACAAGCTGGACGCCGGGGCCAAGTCCGGGCTGGAGGGCCAGATCGCCGCTTTGAAGGAGGCGCTGAAGGGGGAGGACATGGAGGCCATCAAGGCCAAGACCGAGGCGGTCCAGAAGACCCTCTATGACACCACCGCCAAGATGTACCAGGAGGCCCAGGCCGCCGCCCAGGCAGGGCAGGCCGGCCCCGGCGCCCCGGAGGGCCCCGCCGGCGACACGGTGGTGGACGCCGACTACCGGGATGTGGACGAGAACAACTGAGCGTAACCGCGGCGCGCGGTGAACAAGGCAGGATAGAGGGCATTTTACCCCCTATCCTGCCGTTGTACGACAAAAGACCGAGGCAGCCAAGGGGGAAAACGCCCTCCGCCGGGGAAACGGGCGGGCAGGGCCACCCCCAAGGCCTGCCGGATACATGAGGTGATAACGTTGCCGGAACAGAAGCGAGATTACTACGAGGTGCTGGGGGTACAAAAGGGGGTTGGGGACGAGGAGCTGAAGAAGGCCTACCGCAGGCTGGCCAAGCAGTGCCACCCCGACCTGCACCCCGACGACGCCGAAGCGGAGAGCCGCTTTAAGGAGATCAACGAGGCCTACGAGGTCCTCTCGGACAAAGACAAGCGGGCGCGGTACGACCAGTTTGGCCATGCCGGGGTAGACCCCAACTACAGCGCGGGCCCTGCCGGATACGGCGGGGGCGGCTTCGGTTTTGGCGGCTTTGGGGATATCTTTGAGGACCTGGGGGACATCTTCAGCGGCGGCGGGTTTGGGGGCAGCACCCGCACCCGGGATCCCAACGGTCCCACCCGGGGCAACAGCCAGGGGTGCACCCTGCCCCTCTCCTTTATGGAGGCGGTAAAGGGGTGCCAAAAGGAAGTGACCTACCAGCGGCTGGAGAGCTGCGCCGCCTGCTCCGGCAGCGGCGCGGCAGAGGGGAGCCGCCCCGAGAGCTGCCCCGACTGCGGCGGGACGGGGTATGTCACCGTTCGCAAGCAGAGCGTCTTTGGGGTAATGCAGGTGCGTCAGCCCTGTTCCCGGTGCGGCGGCAGCGGGCGGGTGATCAAAAACCCCTGCCAAAAGTGCGGTGGCAAGGGCCGGGTACGGGTGAACAAAAAGCTCACCGTCACGGTACCGGCGGGCATTGACGACGGCCAGGCGTTTATTGTCCGGGGGGAGGGGGATCACGGCACCAACGGCGGACCTGCCGGGGATCTTCAGGTATCGGTATCGGTACGGCCGGATCCCATCTTTGAGCGGGACGGGCAGAGCATCTGGTGCGACATTCCGTTGACCTACACCCAGGCGGTGTTGGGGGATGAAATTGTGGTGCCCACGGTGGACGGCAAGGTAAAGTATGCCATTCCGGAGGGGACACAGAACGGGACGGTATTCCGGCTGCGGGACAAGGGGGTGGTGAACCCCAACACTGGCCGCAACCGGGGGGACCAGTATGTGCGGGTAAGTATTGAGGTGCCCCGGGGATTGACCAGGGCGCAGAAGGAAAAGCTGCGGGAGTTTGAGGAATCGCTGAGCGAGAAGAATTACCACAAGCGCCAGGGCTTTTTTGATAAGCTTCGGGAGGCGTTTGATAAGGATAAGAAGGGCTGACGGCGGACTGCGCAGTGCCTGCCCGCCAAGGCCCGCAGGGCGATAAAAGTTTCGGTCAAGCCTTTTCAAAGGCTTGCGGGTCCAGGGCAGGGCCCTGGGCGCTCCCGCAGGAGCGAAACTCCCCAGGGCGGCTATCACAACGGCAGGGCTTGTGTTTTTGGCACAGGCCCTGCCGTTTTGTTGTAGGCCGTCAGGCCGCGGTTTTGGGCAGCTGCTTTTGGGTGGGGATG
>JAAWGY010000023.1 GCA_022795575.1 Angelakisella sp.
CCCGGAGGGCGGAGGGGGCACACGGGGGAACTGGTTCCCCCGTGAGGCGCAGCGGAGCCGAAGGCTCCCCGGACCTTCCGCAGAAGGTCCCTGCGCCTTTAGGGCCTGCGCGGCCCTGGACCTGCGGCCCGGTAGCCCGGGCGGGCACAACCTGTGGGACAGGCCGCTGCGTTTCCCATCGGGCAGCGGCGCATTTTAGGCCTACCCAGCCCCGCCAACAAAACAACGTATAAAAATAATCCGCTTTCCCTATTGGAGCCCCCCGCCGATTATGCTATAATAAAATGAAAATCCATTTTCCGGGAGGGGGTAAGGGCGGCGCTATGCGGGTTTTTGGCATCGACCCCGGCTACGCCATTGTGGGCTGCGGGGTGGTGGACTGCGTAAAGGGCAGGTACCATATGGTGGACTACGGCGCCATCACCACCCCGGCAGGGATGGAGATGGGCCAGCGCCTTGCCACCATCTACGACCAGCTCACCGTGGCCCTGGAAAAATACCAGCCCGAGGCGGTGGCCATCGAGCAGCTGTTTGCCACCCACAACCAAACCACCGTGATGGGGGTTGCCCAGGCCCGGGGGGTTATCCTGCTCTGCTGCCAGCAGCACCGGCTGCCGGTGTACGAATACACCCCCATGCAGGTAAAGATGGCGGTGGTGGGCTACGGGGTGGCGGAGAAAAAGCAGGTGATGGAGATGACCCGGAATCTGCTGAACCTGCGGGAGGTGCCAAAGCCGGACGACGCCGCCGACGCCCTGGCCATCGCTATCTGCCACGGCAACGTGGGGGGCTCGGTGCTCTTCCAAAAAAACTTGAAGCTGAGGTAACAAAGAATGATATACAGCGTCACCGGAAAACTCATCTGTGTGGAGCCGGGCTTTGCGGTGGTGGAGGCCGGCGGGGTGGGCTACCGCTGCTCCACTACCACCAACACCCTAACAAAGCTCCCCGGCCGGGGCAAGGAGGCCACCCTCCTCACCCACCTTTACCTGCGGGAGGACGTGCTGGAGCTCTTCGGCTTTTACACCGAGGAGGAGCTGCGCTGCTTCCGCCTCCTCATCGGGGTAAGCGGGGTGGGGCCCAAGGCCGCCCTGGCCATCCTGTCGGTCCTTACCCCCCAAAAGCTGATGCTGGCCATCGCCGCCGGGGACGCCAAGGCGGTAAAGGTGCCCGGGGTGGGGCCCAAGCTGAGCCAGCGGATCGTTTTGGAGCTGCGGGACAAGTTTTCCGCCGAGGATCTGGCCGGGGGCGTCGCCGGCGGGGGCGGGGGAGACCTCTCCTTCCTGGCGGCGGGGGAGATCCCCTCCGCCCAGGGGGAGGCGGTGGCCGCCCTGGTGTCGCTGGGCTACAGCCAGACCGAGGCCGCCGCCGCCATCGCCAAGCTGGACCCGGCGCTGCCGGTGGACGGGCTGATCAAGGGGGCGCTGAAGCGCCTTTCCAGGGGGGTGTAAGCTGCAATGGGGATGTTTGACAAGGACAGCGACTTTGAGAACCGCATCGTCACCGCCGAGTACACCCGGGACGACAGCGACGCGGAAAATACCCTCCGCCCCAAAACCCTGGGGGAGTATGTGGGCCAGGAGAAGGCCAAGGAGAACCTGCGGATCTTCATCGAGGCGGCAAAGCTGCGGGGGGAGCCGTTGGACCACGTCCTCCTCTACGGCCCGCCGGGGCTGGGCAAAACCACCCTCTCCACCATCATCGCCGCCGAGATGGGGGTGAACATCCGCACTACCTCCGGCCCCGCCATCGAAAAGCCCGGGGACCTGGCGGCGCTCCTCACCAACCTGGAGGAGGGGGACCTGCTGTTCATCGACGAAATCCACCGCCTGAACCGCAGCGTGGAGGAGGTGCTTTACCCCGCCATGGAGGACTACGCCCTGGACATCATCCTGGGCAAGGGCCCCGCCGCCCGGTCCATCCGGATCGACCTGCCCCGGTTTACCCTGGTGGGGGCCACCACCCGGGCGGGGCAGCTCACCGGGCCGCTCCGGGACCGGTTCGGGGTTATCTTCCGGCTGGAGCTCTACACCCCGGAGGAGCTGACCCGGATCATCACCCGGAGCGCCGGTATCTTGGGCATCGCCTGCGACCCCACCGGGGCCAAGGAGCTGGCGCGGCGCAGCCGGGGCACCCCCCGTATCGCCAACCGGTTCCTCAAGCGGGTGCGGGACTTCGCCCAGGTGATGGGCAACGGGGACATCACCGCTGAGCTTGCCGCCGCCGCCCTGGACCGGCTGGAGGTGGATTATCTGGGGCTGGACGCCATCGACCGGCGGATCCTCTCCACCATCATCCAGTCCTACGCCGGGGGCCCGGTGGGGCTGGACACCCTGGCGGCGGCGGTGGGGGAGGAAGCGGTGACGATCGAGGACGTCTACGAGCCCTACCTGATGCAGGAGGGATTCCTTACCCGCACCGCCCGGGGCCGTTGCGTCACCCAAAAGGCGTACCAGCACCTGGGCCTGCCGGTGCCGGGGGGCGGCAGCCCCCTGCAAATGTCGCTGTAAGAGCCTGTAAACGCAGACGAGCTGCCGGGCAAAACCGGACAGGCCCAAGGGCCGGAAGGGAGGCACCGTTATGTTGACAAGGAAGCTGCTTGCACTGCTCCTGACACTCTGCCTGCTGGCAGGGTGCGGCACCGCCGGCTCGCCGGCGCCGGAAGTCCCGGCCTCCCCGGCGGAGCCGCCGCCTCCGGAGGCCTCCCTCCCCCAGGAGCCGTCCCGCCCCGACGGCATCCTCCCCCAGGAGGACCCGGACCACCCCGGCTGGCTGGCGGGGGCGGAGCTGTACTACACCCCGGGCAACCGGCTGACCCTCTACGCCATGGCGCCGGAAACGGGGGCGCTGCGGACGGTGCGGCAGAACGACTTCTGGAACGGCCGGGAGGTGGAAAGCGTCAGCCCCTCGGGGCGGTGGCTGCTCCTCTCCAGCTGGGACGGCGCGCCGGGCCGCAAGGTGGTGGCCCTTTCCCTCTATGACATAGGGCGGGACCTGCTGGTGAACCTCTCCCGGGAAAATGTGGTGGAAACCGAATGGAGCTGGTGGGAGGGCCACTGGTTCCCCGGGACATCCTACTACCGCTTTACCGACGACAGCACCTTTTATTACCCGGAACTCTGCTGCTGCGAAGAGGAGGGCGGCCAGCCCCACCTCCACCGGTACACAGTGGGGGAGGACGGGCAGGTGACAGCCAGTATCCTGGCGCTGGAGTGCCCGCCCCGGGAGCAGAACTGGGGGGAGATCTGTGTCCTGCTGCCGGAAAAGGGGGAGGTACTCTGCAACCTGTGGATGGGGGAAGGCGGCGCCGAATGGTTCACCTGGGAGATGGAGAGCGGCAAGCTGCTGGACCGCAGGCCGGGGAACAACGGCAGCGGCGGGCTGTACCGGGACGGCGTCTTCTATAATGTGGAAAATGACTGGGAATCCGAGACTTTCCGGCTGACCGCCTACCATATGGACAGCGACACCAAGGAGGTGCTGGCCACCGGCAAAAATCCCCGGGCCCCGGGGATGGAGGAGGAACCCGGAGATTCCCGGGGGGCGGTGGAACAGGCCTGGCTGGAGGAGATCCGGGAGGACGGGACCTTTGTCCTGCGCTGTGTCGGCGAACGGCGGGGGTACATGGCCGAGGAATCCTACCGGGAAACCCGGTGGAACCCGGCCACCGGCGGTGAGATCTCCTTTGGGGAGCACCAGACCGCCCCCGCCTTCCCGGTGGATACCGCCCGGGGGTACCCTGTCGCCTTTGTGACCATGCCGGACGGCAACGGGCTTTATCTGCCCATCCCCCAGGATATGGCCGAGTACTACCGGGAGCACCACGGACAGCCCTACCCCATCGCCACCCTCCCCACCGGGGAGCTGCTGTTTTTGGCGGCGGGGCCCCAAGACACCCTCCCCCAGGAGGACCCCCAAAAGCCGGGACGGCTGGCGGGGGCGGAGCAGGAGGACGGGAACCACCGCCTCACCCTTTACGCCATGGGGCCGGGGGACAAGGAGCCCCGGGTGGTGCGGGGAGAAAGCTTCTGGAACGGGGTTGCCCTGGAGGACGTGAGCCCGTCGGGGAACCGGCTGCTGCTGGCTACCCGGGACAGCGCCGGGGCAGACACCGCCGCGGCCCTCTCGGTCTACGACATCGGGGCAAACCGCCTTTACAACCTGTCCGATTCCTCCCGGCAGGAGGGAACCGCCCGCCCGGGGAACCACTGGCTCCCCGGAGAGCGCCGCTACCGCTTTGCCGATGAGGACACCATCCTCTACCAGGAGCTTGCCGGCAACGGCCACGGCTCGGTGCGCGCCCCCCGTTACCGCTGGACGGAAAACGGCGGGCTTGACCGGTACAACTTCTGGGTAGAGGTGCCGGAAGCCGGGGAGTTTTCGGCAAGCCTGGGCTGCGTCTATCTTCCGGAGGAAGGGGCGCTGATGAGCCGCCTCCCCGCCGGGGAAGGGGGAGAAACCCGGTGGTTCACCTGGCCGGTAACGCCCTGGGAGGAGTGGCGGCAGGATATGGGCACCGCCCCCGTCCTCTCCCAAACCACGGGGGAGAACCCCCGGTATGCCGCCCTGCTGGCGGAGGCGGAGAACCTCGCCCCCCGGCCGGCGGCGCTGCCGGACGGCTTCCGTCCGCCGGAGGAGCTGAAGAATCCCCGCCCGGTGGCGGTGCTGCAAAACGGAGAAATCCTCTTTTTGGCGGAATAGCGGGGCAAAATGCCCCGGTATTGGCAAAAAAAGCGGGAAAAGCATAGGATAGAGCGTGTCACAACGGACAGCAAGCAAGGGAGGTTGTATTATGGGCAGACTATTTGGCACCGACGGCATCCGGGGCATCGCCAACCGGGATCTTTCCATCCAGCGGGGGGCCCAGGTGGGCCAGGCGCTGGCTACCGTGCTGCGGGAGCGGCTGGGGGAGGGGAGCAAGCCCCGGGTATTCATCGGCAAGGATACCCGCCTTTCCTCGGATATGATCGAGGCCGCCCTGGCCTCGGGGCTCTGCGCCGGGGGGGTGGACTGCTTCTCCCTGGGGGTGGTGCCCACCCCGGCGGTGGCCTGCCTGACGGTATCCCACCGGATGGACGCCGGGGTGATGATCTCGGCCAGCCACAACCCCTTCCAGTTTAACGGCATCAAGATCTTTGGGCCCAAGGGGTATAAGCTCACCGACGAGGAGGAGGCGGAGATCGAGGACATGATCCTGGACGACGCCATCCCCATGCACAAGGCGGAGGCCGGGGAGATCGGCCGGTACAGCCGCCGGGAGGAGCTGGCGGAGGAGTACATCCGGCACATCGCCGCCACCCTGCCGGGGGAAAAGCCCCTGGCCGGGATGCGGGTGCTGGTGGACTGCGCCAACGGCAGCGCCAGCCGCACCGCGGAGACACTCTTCCGGCTGCTGGGGGCGGAGGCGGAGGTCATCTGCCAGGAGCCGGACGGGGTAAACGTCAACCAGGGCTGCGGCTCCACCCACATCGAGGCGCTGCGGGAGCGTGTCCGGGCCGGGGGCTACGCCCTGGGGGTGGCCTTTGACGGCGACGCCGACCGGTGCCTGGCGGTGGACGAGACCGGGGCGCTGGTGGACGGGGACCAGATGATTGCCATCTTCGCCAACCGGATGAAGGAGCGGGGGACGCTGCGCAAAAACACCGCCGTGGTGACGGTGATGAGCAACTACGGCTTTATGAACTTTGCCAGGGAGAGCGGCGTTGCGGTAAAGACCACCAAGGTGGGGGACCGGTACGTGCTGGAGACGATGCTGGCGGAGGGGTACAACATCGGCGGGGAGCAGTCGGGGCACATCATTTTTACCGACCATATGACCACCGGGGACGGCCAGCTTTCGGCGGTGCAGCTGATGGGGGTGATGGCCGAGACCGGCAAGCCCCTGAGCCAGCTGACCCGGGTGATCACCATCCTGCCCCAGGTGCTGGTGAACATGGAGGCCACGGTGGACATGAAAGCGGGGCTGGCCGAAAGCTTGGAGATCTCCGCCGCCGTCCGGGCCTGCGAGGAGGAGCTCCAGGGCCGGGGCCGGGTGCTGATCCGTCCCTCCGGCACCGAGCCGCTGATCCGCGTGATGGTGGAGGGCCCCGAGGAGGGGCAGATCCGGGATATCGCCAACCGGATTGTGGCGGCCATCCGGGAGGCCCTGAGCTGATGCGCAGGGCGGAGGGCTGGCGGGACTTTGGGGTGATAGACGCCAGCGGCGGGGAAAAGCTGGAGCGGTGGGGGGACGTCACCCTCATCCGCCCCGATCCCCAGGTGATCTGGAACACCCCCCGGGGGGAGGGCTGGCGGGATGCCGACGCCCGGTACCACCGGTCGGAAAAGGGGGGCGGCAGTTGGGAGATCCGGCGGAGGCTCCGGGAGTTTTGGACCATCGGCTACGGGGAGGTGCTGCGCTTTAAGATCAGCCCCACCGGCTTTAAGCACACCGGCCTGTTCCCGGAGCAGGCGGTAAACTGGGAGCTCTTCGGGGCGCTGATCCGGGGGGCGGGAAGGCCCGTCCGGGTGCTGAACCTCTTCGCCTACACCGGGGGAGCGACGTTGGCCTGCGCGGCGGCGGGGGCCAGCGTCTGCCACGTGGACGCCAGCAAGGGGATGGTGGCCTGGGCCAGGGAGAACCAGGCCCTCTCCGGCCTGTCGGACAAGCCCGTCCGGTGGATTGTGGACGACTGCCGCAAGTTTGTGGAGCGGGAGCTCCGCCGGGGCAGCCGGTACGACGCCGTCATCATGGACCCCCCCTCCTACGGCCGGGGGCCGGGGGGAGAGGTCTGGAAGCTGGAGGAGAGCGTCTACAGCCTGGTGGAGCTCTGCGCCGGGGTGCTGGGCGAAGATCCGCTGTTTTTTGCGGTGAATTCCTACACCACCGGCCTTTCGCCCTCGGTGATGGAGTACATCCTGGGGGTGACGGTGGGGCGGCGGTACCCCGGGGGGAGGCTGGCGGCGGATGAGATCGGCCTGCCGGTGGAGGCCAGCGGCCTGACGCTGCCCTGCGGGGCGACGGCGCTGTGGAGCCGGCCGGGAACAGAGGGAATAACCAAATAAGCGCGATCCCGGACGGCAGCGGCTGCCGGGTTGTGGGCTGACAGGAGGGACAAAATAGGATGGAACCGATTATGGAGGCCACCCAGGTATACTTTTCCTACGATGAGGAGGCGGAAAGCCCCCTGGTGCTGGATAACATCAGCCTGACGGTGCGCCGGGGGGAGTTTTTGGCGGTGCTGGGCCACAACGGCAGCGGCAAATCCACCCTGGCAAAGCACTTTAACGCCATCCTGCTGCCCCAAAGGGGCCGGGTGGTGGTGGAGGGGATGGACACCGCCCGGGAGGAGAAGCTCTACGACATCCGCCAGACGGTGGGGATGGTCTTCCAGAACCCGGATAACCAGATTGTGGCCACCATTGTGGAGGAGGACGTGGCCTTTGCCCTGGAGAACATGGGGGTGCCCCCGGCGGAGATCCGCCAGCGGGTGGACGACGCCCTGCGGTCGGTGGGGATGTACGAGTTCCGGGAGCACGCCCCCCACCAGCTCTCCGGGGGACAGAAGCAGCGGATCGCCATCGCCGGGGTGATCGCCATGCGGCCCAAGTGCATTGTGCTGGACGAGCCAACCGCCATGCTGGACCCCCGGGGCCGGGCCGAGGTGATGAAGACGCTGCGGGAGCTGAACCGGGAGCACGGCATCACGGTTGCCCTTATCACCCACTACATGGACGAGGCCGCCCAGTGCGACCGGGTGGTGGTGGTGGACGGCGGCAGGCTGCTGATGGACGGCACCCCCCGGGAGGTGTTTGCCCGGGTGGAGGAGCTGAAGGCGGTGGGGCTGGACGTGCCCCAGGTGACAGAGCTGATGTACCGCCTGCGCCAGGAGGGCTTTGACGTCCGGGGGGACATCATCACCGAGGAGGAGGCCGCCGACCAGCTGGAGCAGCTGCTGACAGGGCGGGGAAAAACGGAATGCAGATGACCTTTCTGGCGGTCTATTTCCTGCTGGTGCCCGCCGCCTGCGCCTTTGTGCTCTATAAATTCGCCCGGCTCTGGCTCTGGTCCTCCCCCATCCTTGCCACCCTTGCCGGGGCGGTGATGGCGGCTGTCTACCTGGGGGGGCTGCCCAACCCTGCGGATGACCGCTGGCTCACCTACTGGCTGCTGCTGATGCCCATCCAGCAGCTGATCGCCATCTCCTTCTGCCTGGGGACGCTGGCGGGGATGCGCTGGGGCGGCTCCCTGGGGCTGGCCATTGGGGGGACCGGGGCGGTGCTGGGGCTGATGACGGTGGCTGTCATCGACAGCGCCCTGCTCCTCTACCCCCTCTGTCTGGTCCTCTACGCCGGGGTGCTGGTGCTCAGCTTTACCGGCAAGGCCAAAAAAGCCTGGGACGAGTACCGCCAGGGCAACGACCCGGAGTTATAAAATGCGTGTATAATACAATCAGTAACCGTTTTTCCCCCGGGCAGCGCCCGAGGGAGGGGCGGCAGAGCGAATCTCCCGGGGGCAGCCAGTCGCCAGGACGGCTGACCGTACCGGGCATTTTGGAGGTCACAGCATATGACAGCTATCAGAACCGAACACCTCACCCACACCTACTCGGCGGGCACCCCCTTTGAGAAGGTGGCGGTGGAGGACGTTTCCATCGCCATCGAGGAGGGAGAGTACGTGGGTGTCATCGGACACACCGGCAGCGGCAAGTCCACCCTCATCCAGCACCTTAACGCCCTGCTGGCCCCCACCTCCGGCAAGGTGTACCTGGGGGAGGAGGACCTGTGGGCCGATAAGTCCAGGCTCCGGGCCTTCCGCTTCCAGGTGGGGCTGGTCTTCCAGTACCCGGAGTACCAGCTGTTTGGAGAGACGGTGTACGGGGACATCGCCTTTGGCCCCACCAACATGGGCCTTTCCCAGGAGGAGATCGACACCCGGGTGCGCCAGGCGGCCCGGTTTGTGGGCCTCAGCGACGAAAAGCTGCAAAAGAGCCCCTTTGAGCTCTCCGGCGGGCAGAAGCGCCGGGTGGCCATCGCCGGGGTGCTGGCCATGGACCCCAAGGTGCTGATCCTGGACGAGCCCACCGCCGGCCTGGATCCCAAGGGCCGGGACAAGATTTTGGGGGAGATCCGGGAGTACCACCAGGAGAAGAAAAACACCGTGCTGCTGGTGAGCCACAGCATGGAGGACATCGCCAAAAACGCCACCATGGCCCTGGTGATGAACCACTCCCGGCTCTTCTGCTACGACCGGGTGGAGGAGGTCTTTGGCCGGGCGGCGGAGCTGGACCGGATGGGTTTGGCGGTGCCCCAGGTATCCCGGGTGTTCCTGGAGCTGGGCCGCAGGGGAGTGGATATCGACCCGCGGGTGTACACCGTGGAGGCGGCGGCGGAGCAGATTTCCGCCAAAATGGCGGAAAGGAGGGCGGCGCAATGATCAAGGACATCACCATCGGCCAGTATTTCCCCGGCAGATCCCCGGTCCACCGGCTGGACCCCCGGGTAAAGATCCTGCTGGCCCTGGGGTACATCGTGATGCTGTTTACCGCCCAAAACGCCTGGGGGTTGGCTTTGGGGGTGGTGCTGGGCTTTGGCGCCTATGTGGTCAGCCGCATCCCCCTTGTGATGATTCTGCGGAGCCTCAAGCCGGTGGTGCCCATCATCATCTTTACCGCCATCCTCAATATGCTTTTTGTGGAGGGAGCGGTGCTGTGGCAGTGGTGGATCATCAAAATCACCCGGGAGGGCATCGATACCGCCGTCTTTATGGCGGTGCGGATCGTCTGCCTCATCGCCGGGACGTCGCTGCTTACCTACACCACCTCCCCTATCGCCCTCACCGACGGCATCGAGCGGCTGATGAACCCCCTCAAGCGGTTCCACTTCCCGGTCCACGAGCTGGCCATGATGATGACCATCGCCCTGCGGTTTATCCCCACCCTGATTGAGGAGACGGACAAGATTATGTCGGCCCAAAAGGCCCGGGGGGCGGATCTGGAGAGCGGCGGGCTGATGCAGCGGGCCCGGGCCCTGGTGCCCATCCTGATCCCGCTGTTTGTCTCCTCCTTCCGCCGGGCCGATGAGCTGGCCCTGGCCATGGAGTGCCGCTGCTACCGGGGCGGGGAGGGCCGGACCCGGATGAAGCAGCTCCACCTGAGCGCCGGGGACGGGGTGGCCTCCGGGGTGATGATCGCCTGCATCGCCGGTGTCATCGCCCTGAACCTCCTGCTGCCGTAGCCGGGGGGCGCCATGCGGAATATACGGATTACCCTGGCCTACCGGGGCACCGCCTACCACGGCTGGCAGGTGCAGCAGAACGCCCGCAGCGTCTGCGCCGCCTTCCAGGACGGGGTGGAGGCGGTGCTGGGGCGGCGGTACGACGTTAAGGGCTGCTCCCGCACCGATGCCGGGGTGCACGCCGGGGGCTTTGTCCTCTCGGTCCTCTGCCCGGAGGAGGACGCCCCCGGCATCCCCTGCGGGGCGCTGCAAAAGGCCCTGAACAACGTCCTGCCCCGGGATATGGCGGTGCTCTCCTGCGCCGACGCCCCGGCGGAATTCCACCCCCGGTACGACTGCGTGGCCAAGCGGTACCTCTACCGCGTCTGGAACAGCCCGGTGAAAAACCCCTTTTTGGAGGATCTGGCCCTGCAATATCGTTATCTCATCAGGGAGGAGCTGGCGGCGGAGGCCGCCCGGCAGTTTTTGGGGGAGCACGACTTCACCTCCCTGTGCGCCGCCGGGGGGAGCGTTTTGGACAAGACCCGCACCATCTACCGGTGCGGTGTAAAGCGGCAGGGGGAGCTTGTCACCCTGTGGGTGACAGGGAACGGCTTTTTGTACAACATGGTGCGCATCCTGGCCGGGACGGTGCTGGAGGTCTGCGCCGGCAGGCTCTGCCCGGAGGAGATCCCCGGCATCCTGGCGGCAAAGGACCGCAGCCGGGCGGGCCCCACCCTGCCCCCCTACGGCCTTTACCTGGACCGGGTTTTTTACCCGGGCGACAACTTTATGGAGAATCCGACAGAGGAAATCCTTATTGTATAAGCAGGAAAGAGCGCCCGGCACCGGGGAAAGGAGGGAGGGGGTGGCCAGGACCAGCGAGCTCAACGAATTTGACCGCCTCCGCCGCGGCCGGCGGCGCAAGCGGCTTTTCCGCCGGGCCGTTGCCGCCGTGTTTTTGGCGGCGGTGGCGGTGGTGGCGGTGCTTATCGCGTCGGTGGTGTACCAGCTGGACCTGCGCAGCCAGCTGGAAAACTACGCCGCCTCCCTCCGCCGGGGGGACGGCTTCCCGGTGGCCCTGGACGGCATGACCATCCAGGCGCTGCTGCCCATGGGCCGGGACGTGGCGGTGCTCACCAGCTCCGGGGCCTACATCTACAACAGCAGCGGTGCGCTGGTAAACAGCTGCCTGAACAACTACCGCACCCCCATCGCCAGGACGGCGGGGGGCAAGCTCCTTACCTACGACCTGGGGGGGACGGGGCTGCGGGTGGATAACAAGGCAAAGCAGCTTTATTCCGCCGATATCGAGGGGGGCAGCATCCTGGCGGCGGATATCGCCCCCACCGGGGCCATCGCGGTGGCCCGGTCCTCCCCCGGCGTCACCGCCCAGGTATCCGCCTACAACCCCCGGTTCGAGCTGATGTACGTCTGGACCGTCACCGACAGCTACATCACCGGGGTGTCCCTCTCCCGCCGGGGCTCGATGATGGCCTGCGCCGGGGTGGTGATGGAGGACCAGCACATCGTCTCGCTGCTGCGGATCCACCACTTCGACCAGGACCAGGAGGCGGCCCGCGTCCCCCTCACCGGGGAGATCATCGCCTCCATGGTCTGGACCGAGGAGGAGGAGATCCAGGTAGTCACCGACAAAAACCTCTACCTCTTCAGCAAGGAGGGGGCCCAGCTGGCCAAGGCGGCCCTGCCGTCCACCCTCCTCACCTATGAGAACCTGCCCGGGGCCGTCTACATAGCCTGCGGCGATTACCGGGACCCGGCGGGTGTCACCATCCTCAGCTACGACGGCGGGCTCAAGCAGCTGGGCTCCGCCAGCGTGGACCGGCGGCTCCTCTCGCTGACCGCCGACAGCGCCCATCTGCTGGTGCTCACCGAGGGCCAGCTCTACCTGGGGGATCCCGCCCTGCGGGAGCTGAAGCGCCGGGAGCACCAGGACTTTTACCGGGTTTGCCCGGCGGGCAGCGACCTGTACGGCATCACCCCGGACGGATTGGTGCGGACGGGGCTGTAGACAAGCAACAGCATGG
The DNA here is from genome assembly GCA_022795575.1 of Angelakisella sp. GTDB lineage: Bacteria > Bacillota > Clostridia > Oscillospirales > Ruminococcaceae > Angelakisella. The sequence continues at coordinate 12,243 of JAAWGY010000023.1, forward strand.
TTCTTGCGGGGGCTTCCCCCGGGAAAGGAGCGAACATCATGGTACTGCCGATGAGCATTTTGCTGGACCTGGCCCTGGGCCTTGTCCTGTTATCCATTCTGTACAATTCCTACCAGCGGGGGTTTCTGGCCTCCCTCATCAGTCTGGCGGGGACGGCGGCGGGCTTTCTGCTGGCCGCCTTTGCCAGCCGCCCCCTGGCGGAGCGCGTCTATAACGCCGTGCTGGCCCAGCGGGTGGAGCGGTATGTGGCGGATACCCTGCTGGCGCCGGACGGCCCCCTGTCGGTGGTGATGAGCGGCATTGACCAGGCGGGCAACGCCGCCGTCCAGGCCATCACCGACTTTTTAACCCGGTACGGGCTGGACTACTACTCCAGCCGCAACGCCGGGGAGATGGGGGGGGAGATCTTCGGCCAGATCGGGGAGTTTGGCGCGGACCCCGCCGCCGCCATCGCCCAGGTGGCCATCCGCCCCCTGGTGATGACGGTGCTGGAGATCGCCATCTTCTTCCTGCTCATCTTCATCATCCGTATTGTGGTGCGGGTGGCGGCCCATGTGGGGCTGGGGGTGAACAACATCCCCCTGGTGGGCGGAGTCAACCGGATGGCGGGGCTGCTGTGCGGGGCGGTCTACGCGGTGATGATGGGCTTCCTCCTCTCCATGGGGCTGGTGCTGCTGGCGGGGCTGGGCAAAAACCAGTGGACCTACCTGAACAGCGCGGTGCTGGAGCAGACCTTCCTGATCCGGCACTTTTTGGACCTGCGGGCCTACCTGCCCTGACCGCCTGTCCCCGGGCCGCTGCCCCGGCGCCCGGACAGCCCCGTCGGTTTGGCGCGCCGGCTGGCGAATTATGCGATATTGTTGTTTTTCTGTCACAGGTCATTCATAACCTGTTCACAGGATGGGATTATAATAGCCTTGCCCCGGCATGAGCCGGAACGGGCAGTGTGTGTTTTGGGAAAGTACCGCGGGCTTAGGGCCTGCCTCCCCTTTGCCGTGGCGGCAGGGTGGGAAGATGTTGGCAAGTGAGGAGTGAAGAAGCCATGAACATGGAAAACATGATGTGCAGCCGCTGCCACAAGCGGATGGCTGTCATTTTTATGACCCGCATTGAGGACGGCAAGACCATCAACGAGGGCCTTTGCCTCAAGTGCGCCAAGGAGCTGGGGCTCAAGCCGGTCAACGATATCATGAGCCGGATGGGCATCACCGAGGACGAAATCGACACCATCAGCGACCAGATCACCGAGACGCTGGGGGGCGAGGACGGGGAGCTGTTCCAGCAGGTGGGGGCGATGCCCATCCCCTTTATGCAGGGCTTTACCAACCAGCAGGGGGGAGAGGTGACACCCTCCCGCCCCGCCGATAAGCCGCCGGAGCGCCCCGCCGCCCCCGGGCCGGAAAAGAAGCCGGTCTACAAGTTCCTGGATAACTTCTGCGAAAACCTCACCCAGCGGGCCAGGGAAGGGAAGATCGACGCCATTGTGGGGCGGGAGCAGGAGATCTACCGGGTGATGCAGATCCTCAACCGCCGCACCAAAAACAACCCCTGCCTCATCGGCGAGCCCGGGGTGGGCAAGACCGCCATCGCCGAGGGCATCGCCCAGCGTATCGCCAACGGCGACGTGCCGGCCAAGCTCCAGCGCAAGGAGATCTACCTGCTGGACCTCACCGGGCTGGTGGCGGGCACCCAGTTCCGGGGGCAGTTTGAAAGCCGGGTAAAGGGCCTTTTGGCCGACGTTAAAAAGCACGGCAACGTCATCCTCTTTATCGACGAGGTGCACACCCTGGTGGGGGTGGGGGACAGCGAGGGGAGCATGAACGCCGCCAACATCCTAAAGCCCGCCCTCTCCCGGGGGGAGATCCAGCTGATCGGCGCCACCACCTTTACCGAGTACCGCAAGAACATCGAAAAGGACGCCGCCCTGGAGCGCCGCTTCCAGCCGGTAAAGGTGGGGGAGCCCTCCATTGCCGAGGCGGTGGAGGTGCTCCTTGGGGTGCGCAAGTACTACGAGAGCTTCCACCGTGTCAAGGTGAGCGACGAGCTCATCCGCCGCACCGTCACCCTGGCGGAGCGGTACATCAACGACCGCTTTTTGCCGGATAAGGCCATCGACCTGCTGGACGAGGCCTGCTCCTGCGCCAGCCTGGAGAACAAGGAGCTGGCCGAATACGACCGCCTGATGGCGGAAAACGGGGCCATCGAGGGGGAGATTGAGGACATCTCCCGGGCGGAGGCGGTGGATTACGAGCGCCTGGCCGAGAAGAAATCGATGGCGGCCCAGTACCAGGAGCGGCTGGCCCAGCTGGCCCCGGCGGCGCTGGAGCAGCCGGTGGAGGAGCGGCACCTGGCCCGGGTCATCGAGCTGTGGACCGGCATTCCCGCCAGCAAGATCCAGGAGACCGAGCTGCGCCGGATGGCGGAGCTGGAAAAGAGCCTTGCCCAAAAGGTAATCGGCCAGCAGGAGGCCATCGACCAGCTGGCCGCGGCGGTGCGCCGCAGCCGGGTAAGGATCAGCCCCCGCAAGCGCCCCGCCTCCTTCATCTTTGTGGGGCCCACCGGGGTGGGCAAGACCGAGCTGGTCAAGGTGCTCAGCCAGGAGCTTTTCGACAACGTGGAGCCCCTTATCCGGCTGGATATGTCCGAGTTTATGGAAAAGCACAGCGTCAGCCGCATCATCGGCTCGCCCCCGGGGTACGTGGGGTACGACGAGGCGGGGCAGCTTACCGAGAAGGTCCGCCGCCGCCCCTACTCCATCGTGCTGCTGGACGAGATTGAAAAGGCCCACCCGGACGTGATGAACATCCTGCTCCAGATTCTGGACGAGGGCAAGATCACCGACGCCCAGGGGCGGGTGGTTTCCTTTGAGAACACCATCATCATCATGACCTCCAACGCCGGCAGCCAGATTAAGGAAAGCTCCCTGGGCTTTACCAAAAGCGGGGTGCAGATGGCCCGGGAGAAGGCGGAGAAGGCCCTGGCGGACTTCCTGCGGCCCGAGTTTTTGGCCCGCGTGGACGAGATCGTGGTGTTCCGCCCCCTGAGCAAGGAGGACTTTGAGGGTATCGCGGCGCTGATGGTGGAGGAGCTGAAGCCCTCGCTGATGGAAAAGGGCATCCGCTTTGACTGCCAGGAGGAGGTGCTGCGGCAGATTGCCGGCGAGGCATTCGGCCACAAGAGCGGCGCCCGGGATATCCGCAAGCTGATCCGGCAGCGGATCGAGGACCCCATCTGCGTGCTGCTGGCCTCCGGCGAGGCCCCGGCCCTGATGATGGCGGTGCTGGAGGAGGGCAAGGTCACGCTGAAAACGGCGTGATTCCGGCGCTTTTGAGAAAAAAGGACAGCAGGCGTGCCTGGTTGGGAAGCCTGTCATAAGGAGACAGCACCCGCTGAAAGGAAATTGCTTTTCGGCGGGTGCTGCTTTATAATAGCACAATCGACAAATCGGTAATTCTTTGGAGGGCAAAATGCAGCAGGGATTTTATGTCTATCGGAATAGCATATACTATGGAAGCTATCGGGCAGAACAAGTTTCCGGATATCAGAACGTTTCAATCACCAAACCGGAGCGCATTTTAACAGACCACCAGTTTAACGAAGAGGACCGGGCGGTCCGTTTTTGGGAAAACCATCATTTACTGGAGCCGGAATATACAGATTTACAGGCAATGATACTTAAGATGCAGTCCTTTATGAACATCAGCGTGATAGAGGATATGGATTTTTCCTCAGCGGAAGAAAAGCTAAAGACTCCTTTCCCGGCAGAGTTAAAGATTGTTTACAAGGCAATTTGCCACCATGAGGAATATTTTGCAAATGCCGAGCATTTCCTGCCACTGGACGAAATTTACGTAGAACAAGGGATTCTTGTTTTCTTTAAGAAAAAGCGTGCGCCAATTGCGGGATATGATATCGAAAGCGGATGCCTTGCGCAATATTACAAGAAGGAATGGCAGATAGAAAGGAGCGGCTTTTGCTGCTACCAGTTTTGTGTATCCAGAATGCTTACAATTGCACTGGAGAATAAACCGGTCTTCAAAAAAGGAAGATGTAAGGGCAAGTTTGTGACAACCCTTAATATTGAGCGGGAATTAGAAAGCTTTTGCAATGAGAGATACCACCTTTTGTCGGAATTGAATGTGTATGGAATTGCCGTAATGTATTCGGACGAAAAGCTGATTGCGTGGATACGGAGCAATGGATTTTACGCAGATATTCATGCAGGAGCCATGGAGGCATCCCATTTAGAGGCGTTGGGAACGCATTTAGGTCAAGTCACATGGAAATAAAGGAACCCCGCGCCAGCTTTATGGAGCCCAGCTCTTAATGTGCCTGTTGTTTTGGTGTAAGGCTTTTGGGCTGGAGGGCCCAAAAAGCGCCCACCCCATAATCAAACATAGCCACAAACCAGCCAGCCCATCCTATACCAATCCCCCCGCAGGGAATCAAATCCGCCGGAGGCACCTTATCAGGCCAACCGGAAGGAGGGAGCGGGCCATAACGCTCCCCCCGCAAGGCCGCTGGAGCCTG
>JAAWGY010000024.1 GCA_022795575.1 Angelakisella sp.
AACGCAGGAAGCCTTGATGGCTTTCAAGTTTTTGGGACAAAGGCAGCTGGGAAAGCTGCCGTCCAGATGGGTGTCGACAATTTTGATGGTTGCTATAAACAAAAACCACAGATAAGCTGGCAGGGAGGGCACCAAATGCGGACACCGCCGCCTCAAAACAAAAAAACCACCGGACCCCAAGGGGCCCGGTTTTTTTCTGCCCTTTTCCCTGATAAAGCGGCAGTTCGCTATTCTATCATCAGGAGAGGGAATCACTATGGAAAAGCGGGATAACTGGAGGAAGCAGGCGGGGGATCTGACCGCCATCCTGTTGGGCAACGCCCTGTACGCCCTGGCGGTGGCGGCGTTTGTGCTGCCCAACGGCCTTATCACCGGGGGCAGCACCGGCCTTGCCCTGGTGGCGCGGCACCTGTGGGGCGTCCCGGTGGAGGGCTTTGTGGCCGTCTTTAACCCGGCCATGTTCCTGCTGGGGCTTTGGGCCCTGGGCGGGCGGTTTGCCCTTACCACCCTGGTAAGCAGCTTCTGGTACCCGGTGGTCTTCGGGCTGCTCCAGCGGGTGCCGGGGATCGCCTTCCCCACCGAGGATAAGCTGCTGGCGGTGGTCTTCGCCGGCGGGATGATCGGCGTCAGCATCGGGGTTGTCATCCGGGCCGGAGCCTCCACCGGGGGGATGGATATCCCGCCACTGGTGCTCCAGAGGAAGGCCGGCATCCCGGTTTCGGTCTCCATCTACGCCTTCGATTTTGCCATCCTCCTGGGCCAGATGGCCTTTGCCCGGCGGGAGGAGGTGCTCTACGGCATCCTGCTGGTGCTGGTTTACACCCTGGTGTTGGATAAGGTGCTGCTGATGGGGAGCAGCCGCACCCAGGTCAAGGTGGTCAGCGCCCGGTACGAGGAGATCCGCCAGCTCATCCTACGGGAGCTGGACCGGGGCTGTACCCTGATGGAGGCGGAGACCGGCTTTTGCGGCAACCGGTGGCCCATGGTGCTGACGGTGGTCAGCGGCCGGGAGCTCCCCCGGCTCACCCGGATCATCCAGGAGCTGGACCCCGACGCCTTTTTGGTGGTGAGCCGGGTTACTGAGGTCCGGGGCCGGGGCTTTACCTTGGGCAAGGTCTACCGCCAGCGGGAGGAGGAGTGACCGGCGGTCAGCGCTCCCCGCCGTAGGCGGCAAGAAAGCCCAGCTCCCCCCGCTCCAGCCCCCGGGCGGCCTGCCGGACCCGGGCCAGGGCCTCCTCTCCGGTGTCGGTGCTCTGGATATAGGCGGCAATCCGCCCCCGGTCGGCATCGGGGAGGCGGGCAAAGGAGCCGGCGGCCTCCGGGGAAAGGGCCAGGGCGGCGTTTAAGCCCTGGGGGAGGTCCAGCGATAGGCGGCGGGGCGGCAGCGAGCCGCCGTCACCCAGCTTCGGTGTTTGGTTGTGCAGGACAGTCTGGTGGTTCATGGTAGGTTTCCTCCTTTGGGATTGGCTTTTTGCCATTGCAGAAAGCTTGCCCGGCCGGGAGGAAAAGATACGTTGGAAAGAATTAGAAGCAAAAACAAAGGCTGTACCGATGCCTGCGTTTTGGCAACCGGTACAGCCTGCTGCGTTTAGCGGAAGAGCAGGACCAGATACCCCACGTACAGCCCCAGCAGCGCCGCCCCCTGCCAGCGGCGGAAGCTCCCCTTGCCCATGGCGGGGAGGAGGGTGACGGTGAGGAGCAGCAGCGCCGCCAGCAGGTCGTAGATGGCGTTGGGGCGCTCCACCGGCAGGACGCCGCCCCCAAAGAAGGTGCTTACCGCCGGCACCACCGTCAGGTCCAGGAGGTTGGCCCCAATGATGTTGCCCACCGAAAGGGAGGACTGCTTGCGGCTGATGGCGGTGATAGTAGTTACCAGCTCCGGCAGGCTGGTGCCCAGGGCCACCAGGGTAAGGGCGATCACCGCCTCCGGGATCCCCAGCAGCCGGGCCAGGATGGTGCCGTTATCCACCAGCAGCCGGGCCCCTGCCGCCAGCCCCACCGCCCCCAGCAGGAATTTTGTGAGGTAGACCGCCGCCGCCCGGGGGCTGCGCTCCGCCCCGGTCTCCTCCCTGGGGAAGAGGCAGCGCCGGGCGCTGTCCAGGTTGCTCTTCAAAAAGAGGAGAAGGATGACCAGAAGGAACAGCCCCTCCCGCCAGGTGAGCCGCCCGTCGATGCCAAAGGCCAGCATGGCCAGCAGGGCAAAGAGGAGCAGCACCCCCTTTTCCCGCAGGGAGCGGGGCTCCTCCTTACCGGGCAAAAAGAGAATGGAGATCCCCAGGATCAGCCCGGTGTTGCAGGACACCGACCCCACCGCGTTGCCCAGGGCCATGGCCCCGGAGCCCTGGGCCGCCGCCATGGAGGAGACCAGCAGCTCCGGCATGGTGGTCCCCAGGCTTACCACCGTGGCCGCCACCACAAAGGGCGGGATGCCGGTGGCCCGGGCCATCCACTCCGCCCCCTCCACAAAGCTGTCGCCCCCCTTGATCATCAGCACAAGGCCCAGCAAAAACAACAGCACAACTCCTGTCACTTTCCGTTCCCTCCTGTCCTTTTCCCTGATAAGCTATCAGATATATAGTAATGGCAGAGCTTGTATCATTCCCCAAGGGCCTGTCCTGTCGTGCCCGGCGGACCGCCCCGTCAAAGCTATTCTGCCCCCCGGCCCCGGGATTATTTCTCCCTCCCCGGCCCGGCGGAGGGAAGGATCCGGGATAAAAACGGCTTTTCCCCGGGGAAATCCACACTTTTTCGCAAAAAGCACTTGCAACCGGCGCCCGGATGTGGTATCATACAACCAGATAAGGAGATTAGTAAAAGAGTGGGGCCACCCGCTCTTTCCTTTATGTATGGGGGCATTGCCCCCCAAACCGCAAAGGAGGGAAGGTTTTTTGGCGCTTCGGAAGAAGGAAAGCACCATAGAGGTCGCCGCCCGGCTGGCCCAGCCCCTGCTGGAGGAGCTGGGGCTGGTGCTGTGGGACCTGCGCTTTGAAAAGGAGGGCAGCCTCTGGTACCTGCGCTATTTCATCGACAAGGAGGAGGGCGTCACCATCGACGACTGCGAGCGGTTCAGCCGGGCCATCGATAAAAGGCTGGATGCCGCAGACCCCATCGACCAGAGCTACACCCTGGAGGTTTCCTCCCCGGGCATCGAGCGGGAGCTGACCAAGGACTGGCACTACGAGGCCTGTATGGGCCTGGAGCTGTCGGTCCGTCTCATCCGCCCGGTGGACGGCGTGCGGGACTTTGTGGGCACCCTGACGGGGTACCGGGATGGCGCTGTGACGCTGCTGCTGCCGGAGGATGTGGAGATGACCTTCCAAAGGGGGGAGGCCTCCCATGTCCGTGTTTATAACGACTACACACAGGAAGACTTTGACATAGAAGAAGATAGAGGAGAGTAACAGAAGATGGCTAAGGCAAAAAAGGCCGCCCCCAACACCAAGGAGAAGGATACACAGGAGTTTTTCGAGGCCCTGGCCCTGATGGGCCAGGAAAAGGGCATCCCCCTGGAGTACCTGGTGGAAAAGATCAAAACCGCCATCGCCCTGGCGGTGAAGAAGGACCCCGCCGGCAGCGAGGAGAGCATCGTTGTCATCGACCCGGAGAGCAAGCGCTTCTATGTGGCCATGCGCAAGGAGGTGGTGGAGGAGGTGGAGGACCCGGCCACCCAGATCACCATCGAGGACGCGGTGAAGTACGATAAAAAGGCCCTGGTGGGGGATATGGTGGAGATCCCCCTGGAGCCCAAGAAGTTTGGCCGCATCGCCGCACAGTCGGCAAAGCACGTAATCCGGCAGGGCATCCGGGAGGCGGAAAAGGGGCTGCTGTTCCAGGAGTTCCGCTCCCGCCAGCACGATATCGTCACCGGCACCGTCCTGCGCAGCGATGTCAAGCGGGGCATCGTCACCCTGGAGATCGGTAGCTCCGAGGCGGTGCTCCTGAAGAGCGAGCAGGTGCCCGGGGAGGAGTTTGTGGACGGCCAGAAGGTCCGGGTTTACGTGGTGGATGCCCAGAACGGGGAGAAGGGCCCCCGCCTGATGATCTCCCGCACCCACCCCAACCTGGTAAAGCGCCTCTTCGAGATGCAGGTGCCCGAGATCTACGACGGCGTGGTGCAGATCCGGGCCATCAGCCGGGAGGCCGGCAGCCGCAGCAAGCTGGCAGTCACCAGCCGGGACGAAAACGTGGACCCGGTGGGCGCCTGCATCGGCCCCAAGGGGATCCGTGTCACCAGCATTGTGGAGGAGCTGGGGGGGGAGAAGATCGACGTGGTCCCCTACAGCGAGGACCCGGCGGAATTCGTCTCCGCCGCCCTCTCTCCCGCCACCGTCCTCTCGGTGGAGATCCTGGAGATGAACCCTCCCAGCTGCCGGGTGACGGTGCCGGACCACCAGCTGAGCCTGGCCATCGGCAACAAGGGCCAAAACGCACGGCTGGCGGCCAAGCTTACCGGCTGGAAGATCGACATCCGGCCCGAGAGCGGCTTCTATGGCGAGGAGCCGGAGGAGGACGCCGGGGATGCCCCGGAGGAGCCGGAGGAGGAAGCGTAAAAATAGTACGGCGGTTTTCCCGTCCGGAAAAGAACACCAGGGGGGTGGAGGTAGGCAATGCAGAAGAAAAGGATCCCTGTGCGGATGTGCTCCGGATGCGGGGAGCACTTCCCCAAAAAGGAGCTGGTGCGGGTGGTCCGCTCGGCCCAGGGGGAGCTTTCGGTGGACCTTACCGGCAAAAAGTCGGGCCGGGGGGCGTATATCTGCCCAAGGGTGGAGTGCCTGAAGAAGGCCCGCAAGGCAAAGCGGCTGGAGCGGGCGCTGGAATGCCAGATCCCCGACGAGGTGTACCATCGACTGGAGGAGGAAATCGGCCGTAGTGAATAGATTGTTAGGGCTGCTGTCCCTGTGCCGCAAGGCCGGGCGGCTGCGGATCGGTTTTGAACCGGTAAAGGACGCCGTGGAGGCGGGGGAGGCCAGGCTGGTGCTCTACGCCGCCGATTTTTCCCCAAGGAGCCGGGAACGGATGGAGCTGCTGCTGCAACGAGCGGGAGCCCCCCCCGGCAGGCAGGCAGCGGACCTGACGATGTACGATTTGTCCCAGGTGTGTGGAAAACTGGCCGGCGTTGCGGCGGTGGCCGACGACGGTTTTGCGGCCGGGATTGAGAAGATGCTGTGTGACCAGACGAAGGAGGAGCAGAATAGATGATCGAAAAATACAGAGTTCACGAGGTCGCCAAGGACCTGAACATCCCCAGCAAGGACCTGATCGCCCTGCTGGAGGAGCATTTCCCCGGCGAGCCCAGAAAGCACATGACCGCCCTTACCGACGCGGAGCTGAACCTGGTGTTCGATAAGTTCACCCGGGAGCGCAGCCTCCCCAGTCTGGACAGCTATTTTGCCCTCCAGAGTGAGCGTCCCAAGGCGCCGAAGCCCGCCCCCAAGGCGGAGGCCAAGCCCGCCGCCCCAGCGGCCCAGCCCGCCCCCGCCCCCAAGGCGGAGGAAAAGCCCGCCGCCCCAGCGGCCCAGCCCGCCCCCGCCCCCAAGGCGGAGGAAAAGCCCGCCGCCCCAGCGGCCCAGCCTGCCCCCGCCCCCAAGACGGAGGTCAAGCCGGCGGCCTCAGCGGCCCAGCCTGCCCCCGCCCCCAAGGCGGAGGCCAAGCCTGCCGCCCCCACAGCCCAGCCCGCCCCCAAAGCGGAGGGGAAACCGGCCGCTCCCGCGGCCCAGCCCGCGCCTCGTCCCGCCGCCGGCAAGCCCGGTGCGCCTGCCCGGCCCGCCCGCCCGGTGGACCCGGCGGTGGCCAACTTCCGCCCCGGCCAGCGTACCTATAACAACCGCACCACCTATGCCGGCCAGTCCGGCCCCCAGGGGGGCCAGGGGGGACAGCAGCGTTCCGCCGGCCAGCAGCAGGGCCAGGGCCGTCCCTTTGGCGGCCAGCAGGGCGGGGGAGACCGCCGGCCCTTCCAGGGGGGGGACCGCAGGCCCTTTGGCCAGCAGCAGAGCCAGGGCCGGGGCCCCCAGGGCGGGCGTCCCGACCGGGACCGCCGCCCCGGCCAGCCCCCCCGTGCCCAGCAGACCCCGCCGCCCCCGCCCCCCAAGCCCACCCTGCCCCCCCAGGGCACGCCCATCGAGATTAAGATGCAGCAGCGCCAGCGGGGCCCCAAGGGGGAGCGCCAGGCCCCTGTTACCGTTACCAGCGTTGTGGTGGATATGCGCACCTCCGAGGTGAACCTGGATAAATACAACGAGCGGTACGAGCAGATCGCCCCGGCCTCCGGGATGCGGGACAACATCGTCAAGAAGCAGAAGCTGAACCAGCGCTCCCAGCGCAGGGGCAAGCCCTTTATGAGCCGCAAGGAGCGGGAGGACCAGAAGCTGCGCCACCTGGAGATGGAACGTCAGCGCCGCCAGAAGCTGGAGGTCACACTCCCCGAGGAGATGACGGTGGGCGAGCTGGCCGGTATCCTCAAGGTCCAGGCCAGCGAGATCGTCAAGCGCCTGATGCCCCTGGGGGTGATGGCGGCGGTCAGCGATGTTATCGACTACGATACCGCCGCCCTGGTGGCTATGGAGATCGGCGCCAAGGTGTCCAAGGAGGTGGTCGTCACCATCGAGGACCGGCTCTTTGACGAGACCGAGGACAGCGACGAGAGCCTGGTGCCCCGCAGCCCCATTGTGGTGGTGATGGGCCACGTGGACCACGGCAAAACCTCCCTGCTGGACGCCATCCGCAATACCAGCGTGGTATCCGGCGAGGCGGGGGGCATCACCCAGCACATCGGCGCCTATCAGGTGGAGGTGAACGGCCGGCCCATCACCTTCCTGGATACCCCCGGCCACGCTGCATTTACCGCCATGCGGGCCAGAGGCGCCCAAGTTACCGATATTGCGGTGCTGGTGGTTGCCGCCGATGACGGCATCAAGCCCCAGACCGTCGAGGCCATCAACCACGCCAAGGACGCCGGCGTTTCCATCATCGTTGCCATCAACAAGATGGATAAGCCGGAGGCCAACCCCGATAAAGTAAAGCAGCAGCTCACCGAGTACGGCCTGGTGCCGGAGGAGTGGGGCGGCGACGTCATCTGCGTCCCCGTCTCCGCCAAGAGCCGGATGGGCATCGACGACCTGCTGGAGAACCTGCTGCTGGTGGCCGACCTCAAGGAGCTGCGGGCCAACCCCGGCCGGATGGCCAAGGGCACCGTCATCGAGGCCCGGCTGGATAAGGGCCGGGGCCCGGTGGCCACCGTCCTCATCCAGACCGGTACCCTCCACGCCGGGGACGTCATCATCGCCGGCACGGCGGTGGGCCGCGTCCGGGTGATGGTCAGCGACAAGGGGGAGCGGGTCAGCGAGGCCGGCCCCTCGGTGCCGGTGGAGATCACCGGCCTGGCGGAGGTGCCCGCCGCCGGGGACCAGTTTAACGCCGTAGAGGACGAGAAGCTGGCCCGGGAGCTGGTGGAGAAGCGCCGCCAGGAGCAGAAGCAGGAGCAGTTTAACTCCTACCAGAAGGTGACGCTGGATAACCTTTTCGAGCACATCTCGGAGGAGGAGGTCCTCCAGCTGCCCATTATCGTCAAGGCCGACGTCCAGGGCTCGGTGGAGGCGGTGCGCCAGTCGCTGGAGAAGCTCTCCAACGACGAGGTCAAGGTCCGGGTGATCCACGGGGCGGTGGGCGCCGTCAGCGAATCCGACGAGATGCTGGCCGCTGCCTCCGGGGCCATCATCGTGGGCTTTAACGTCCGGCCCGATCCCGTCGCCAAGGAAAACGCCCAACGGGACGGGGTGGAGATCCACCTTTACCGCATCATCTACGACGCCATCGAGGACATCGAGGCCGCCATGAAGGGTATGCTGGCCCCCAAGACCAGGGAGGTGGACCTGGGCCGCGCCGAGGTGCGGCAGGTTTACACCATCACCGGCGTGGGCAAGGTGGCGGGCTGCTACGTCCTGGAGGGGAAGATCGCCCGGGGCGTCAACATCCGCCTGGTCCGGGACGGCATCATCATCACCGATGTAAAGCTTGCCAGCCTCAAGCGCTTTAAGGACGACGTAAAGGAGGTTGCCGCCGGCTACGAGTGCGGCATCACCCTGGAAAAGACCGCCGACCTGAAGGAAGGGGACATCTTCGAGGCGTACGAGATCCAGGAGATCACCGACTGAGTTAAGGATATCACGGCGGCGCCTTGGGGGGTCCCCCAAAGGCGCCGCCACCCAAAAAGGAGTTGCTATGGCATCGTATAAAACCGCCCGTTTAAGCGAGGACATCCGCAGGGAGCTTACCGACATCCTCCGGGACCTGAAGGACCCCCGGATTGATCCCATGCTCTCCATCGTCAAGGTGGATCTTTCGGGGGATCAGTCCTATTGCAAGGTGTACGTCAGCTCGGTTTCCGGCATCGAAAGGGCCCGGGAGAGCGTCAAGGGCCTCACCAGCGGGGCGGGGTTCATCCGCCGGGAGCTGGCCCACCGGGTGCAGATGCGCCGCAGCCCGGAGCTGAAGTTTGTCGCCGACGATTCCATCCAGCACAGCGCCGAAATTGCCGGCAAGCTCCGGGAGCTTTTGTAAGAGCCTATTCAAGATCTCCCGGTGCGCCGAATTGACGGGGATTTTTTTGCCCCGCAAGGCAAAAAACCGCCGGAATACTTGCTGTATTACAAGGTTTTTTCCAGGAGCTAAGAGCCGCCTGCGGCGGTTGCGCCTGGACGCGCCTGCGGGCGCAGTAACGCAGCGGGACGAAAAAATACCCGTCAAGGCGGCGTGCTGGGAGATTTTGAATAGGCTCTAAGGCACATCGAAGGAGCATCTGCCAAACAGTGAAGGAGGCCCCATGCCAGAAGGGATACTCTGCATCGATAAGCCCCGGGACTGGACGTCCTTTGACGTAGTGGCCAAGTGCCGGGGCATCACCAAATGCCGCAAAATCGGCCACGGCGGTACCCTGGACCCCATGGCCACCGGGGTGCTGCCCCTGTTTTTGGGCCGCGCCGTCAAGGCGGTGGACCTGATGCCCGCCCGGCAGAAGCGGTACATCGCCGGGATCCGGTTCGGCCTTGCCACCGATACCCAGGACATCACCGGTAAACCGCTCTCCCAAAGCGACGCCCCGGTCAGCCGGGAGGCCCTGGAGGCGGCGCTGGACCGCCAGCGGGGGGAGATCCGCCAGCTGCCCCCCATGTATTCGGCGGTGTGGGTGGAGGGCCGGCGGCTCTACAACCTGGCCCGCAAGGGCCAGGAGGTGGAGCGCCCCCTGCGGGAGGTGACGGTCCACCGGCTGGAGCTGCTGGACTTTGACCGGGAGAGCCGCAGCTGCACCATCGACGTCACCTGCTCCAAGGGCACCTACATCCGCACCATCTGCCACGATGTGGGGGCCGCCCTGGGGTGCGGCGGCGTCCTTGCCAGCCTCCGCCGCACCGAGACATTGGGCTTTTCCGCCAGCCAGTGCGTCACCATAGAGGAGCTGCAAGCCATCTGCCAGGCGGGCAGGCTGGAGGAGATCCTGCTGCCGGTGGACACCGCCTTTGCCGGCTACGGCAAGGTGTTCCTTTCCCCCAAGCAGGCAAGGATGTTTTGCAGCGGCGCGGTGCTGGATACCGGCCGGGTGCGCCACCCCGATACCACCCAGCCCCTGCGTGTCTACGAGGGGGGGGAGGCCAGCCGCTTTTTGGGGCTGGCCCGGGTGGAGCCCTCCACCCGGGAGCTTATCATCATCAAGCTGTTTGCCCCCAACGGGTGACGGCGGGGCAAACGCCGGAAAGAGACAAAGGAGTTGACGTTTTTGCTGGTCAGCCAGGATATCACAACCCCCCGGCGGGAGGACTCGGCGGTGGCGTTAGGCTACTTTGACGGAGTCCACACCGGCCACCGGGCGGTGATTGGGGCGGCGGTGGAGGCCGCCCGCCGGGAGGGGCTTGTTCCCCGGGTTTTCACCTTCCGCCCGGAGGGGAGCGCTCCCGCCTCCAAGGGGGAGCTAACCCTCCTACAGACCGAGGAGCAGAAGGCCGCGGCCCTGGAGTCCCTAAGGGTGGAGGAGACCGTCTGCCCCCCCTTTGCGGCCTTCCGGTCCATGAGCCCGGAGGAATATGTCCGGTCCTTTTTGGCCGGGGTGCTGCGGGCAAAGGTGATCGTCTGCGGCTTTAACTACCACTTTGGCCGGGGTGGCCTGGCCGGCGCGGAGGAGCTGCGGGCCCTCTGCGCCCCCCTTGGCATCCGGGTGGAGGCCCTGCCGCCGGTGCTGTGGCAGGGGGAGGTGGTCAGCTCCACCCGCATCCGGGGCTGCATCCGGGAGGGGAGGGTGGAGGAGGCCGCCCAAATGCTGGGGGCGCCCTTTACGCTGTCGGCGCCGGTGGTCCACGGCAAGCGGCTGGCCCGCACCCTCTCCTGGCCCACCATCAACCAGCTTTTCCCGGAGGGCTTCACCATCCCCCGCTACGGGGTGTACCACTCCCGGGTGGTGGTGGATGGCCGGGAGTGGGAGGGCATCACCAACGTGGGGGTCAAGCCCACCCTGCATGAAACCAACCTCACCATGGAAACCTACATCCTGGACTACGCCGGGGACCTGTACGGCAAGACCATCCCGGTTTCGCTGCTGCGTTTTCTTCGGCCGGAGCAGGTGTTCGATTCGGTAGAGGCCCTTTCCCGGCGGATTCTGGCAGATATCCAGATTGTGCGGGAAACAGCCGCTGCCGCCGGAAAAACTCCGGAGGGATAGATAAAAAACGCCCCAGGCAGCCGCCGGTTGCCCGGGCATTGTTCAAAGGAGAAAACACCATGGAAACTGCAAAGACCAATCCGCAGCCGGAAAAAAAGAAGATGAACGGCAAAAAGCTGGCGCTGATCGCGGGGGTGACGGTGCTGGTCATCATCGCCGCCGTTTTGGTGGACAACATGATCCGCAACCCCCGGTGCCGGGACGAGACCGACGCCATGAACGTCATCATCCAAAAGGTGCTGCCCTCCCTGGACGAGATTGCCGACGACGAGGGCTTTGGCCTGGAGGTACAGGAGCTTGAGACCATCGGCGACAGCGACTACTACCCGGTCTTTATCACCCGCTTCCCCAAATGCGAGGACGGGGAGAACGCCAAACGGGTGGTGGAAAACCGGGTACTCCCCAACATCGCCCCCGGGGAGGCGGTGGAGCTGACGTTGAAGGAGAGCGAGGTTATCGACGACCAGTCCTTCTTTGTGGTGGAGGCGAGCCGGGAGAAGGAGGGGGCGAAGGAGACCTTTGCCACCGTCTATGTCCAGGCCAAAAACTCGCTGCCCTACCTGCTGGCGGAGGACGGCGTGACACTCAACCCCGCCGCCGAGCAGGAGGAGCTGCCCATCACCACCATCTATGTGCGGATCAAGAACTCCCAACCCTTCCGGAAGGATGATACCAGCGGCCAGCTGGTGCCCTACGGAGGGTAAGCCATGGGGGCAAAGGACAGGGGGAGCGTGAAGGGAAAGCGCGGCAAGGTCATGCTGGCGGTGGCCGCCGCAGCGGTCCTCCTTGCGGTAGTTGCCGCCGCTTCCCTTTGGGGCGGGAGGGATAACGACCCCGGCCAGCTGCTCTCCGCCCCTGCCGCCGAGATCCTGGGCGGCGAGCGGTACTACCTGAAGTACGTCGACCGCTGGCTCTTCGGCGACGGCTCGCCGGCGGAGCTGGAGGAGGCCAGGGACGGGGCGGTCTTTTTGCAGCGGTACCAGGTGGACGGCGTGCCGCTGACCACCCTTTCCCGGGGCCGCACCGCCAAGGTCTGGTCCGGCGAGGAATTCGTCCAGGAGCTGTCCCTGGACGCGGACCCTGCGGAGATGTACGCCGGCCTGCGCTTTACCGGGGAAACCGGCTACGCCGCCCTGGGGGAGCAGACGCTGTTTTTTGAGGAATACAGCTACCGGTACAACGGGGAGCGGTTCCGGCTGCGGTTCCTCTTTGCAGAGGGCCGGCTGTGGGGGCTGGAGTACGGCGGGGATGGCCGCTGTATGGAGATCATCACCCTGAGCGGGGAGCTCCCGGAGGAGACGGCGGCGCTGATGAGGGAAACGGAGAGGCTTCCGTAAAATTGCCCCTTTACACAGGGTAAAAACCGTGGTATAATATTCCCGTTGTCCGCCCGGGACATCCCGGAGGCGGGCAAACACCGTGACCGCTCCTCGGCTTGGGGAAACAGGGCCCGTATCAGCGGGCAAAGCCTTGCGCCCCTTGCTGTGAAGCCGGCAAAAATTTACAATGAGGTGAAGAAAATGCTGCTCAAGGACGAAAAGAACGCGATTATGAAGGAGTACGCCACCCACGAGGGCGACACCGGTTCCCCCGAGGTGCAGATTGCCGTGCTCACCCGCCGGATCAACGAGCTTACCGAGCACCTGAAGATCCACAAAAAGGACCACCACTCCCGCCGTGGTCTGCTGAAGATGGTCGGCCACCGCCGCAACCTGCTGGCCTATCTCCAGAAGAAGGATATCGAGCGCTACCGCAGCATCGTGGCGCGGCTGGGCCTGCGTAAATAACCAACTGCCGGAAGGCAGGTGGCCCGGCTTTGGGCTGCCTGCCTTCCTTTGGTGTATCAGAAGCCCCCCGGCCCCTGGTAAAAGGAAGGTGCCTTGGCAGAAAGCGGCGGTTTAGCAGTTGATCGATGGGGTGAGGGAGCCCTCGCCCCATGGATCTATTGCTATACCCAGCGGACTGCCAAGGCGGAACAGGTGCCTGTGCACAGGCGCCGCAATGCTTTGGAGGTAAGCTATGTTTGAAAATTTCCGTGTCTTTGAAACCGAATTTGCCGGGAAGAAGATTTCCTTTGAGACCGGCAAAATGTGCTGCCTGGCCGGCGGCTCGGTGCTGGTGCGGTACGGCGAAACCACCGTGCTGGTAAACGCCACAGCGTCCAAAAAGCCCCGGGACGGCATCGATTTCCTGCCCCTTTCGGTGGATTTTGAGGAGAAGCTCTATTCGGTGGGCAAGATCCCCGGCTCCTTCCTCAAGCGGGAGGGCCGCCCCTCGGATAAGGCCATCCTCTCCTCCCGGGTGGTGGACCGCCCCATCCGCCCCCTCTTCCCCAAGGATATGCGCAACGACGTCACCGTGGTGATGACCGTGATGTCGGTGGACCCCGACTGCCAGCCCGAAATCGCCGGTATGATCGGCGCCTCCTTTGCCCTCTCCATCTCGGATATCCCCTGGAACGGCCCCATCGCCGGCATCAACGTTGGCCTGGTGGACGGGGAGATCATCCTGACCCCCACCGCCGAGCAGCGCAAGCAGAGCGACCTGACACTGGTGGTGGCCGGTACCGATAAAAAGGTCTGCATGATTGAGGCCGGCGCCAAGGAGGTTGCCGACGATGTCATGCTGGAGGCCATTATGAAGGGCTTCGCCGAGGTCCAGAAGATGGTGGAGTTCATCAAGGGCGTGCAGAAGGAGATTGGCAAGCCCAAGTTTACCTTTGAATCCCAGGAGGTGGACCACGACCTCTTTGAGGCGGTAAAGTCCTTTGCCGAGGAGCGGGTGATGGCCGCCCTGGATACCGACGACAAAAACCTCCGGGACCAGAACCTGGCCCCCATCGTGGAGGACATCCACGCCAAATTCGACCCCGAGTATCCCGAGCAGTCCGCCATGATCGACGAGTGCATCTATAAGCTCCAGAAGTTTATCGTCCGCCGGTGGCTGCTGGAGGAGGGCAAGCGGGTGGACGGCCGCAAGATGGATGAAATCCGTCCCCTGGCCGCAGAGGTGGGCCTCATCCCCCGGGTGCACGGCTCCGGTATGTTCACCCGTGGCCAGACACAGGTGCTCACCATCGCCACCCTGGGCACCATCAAGGAGTCCCAGCTGCTGGACGGCATCGACGGGGAGACCACCAAGCGGTATATGCATCAGTATAACTTCCCCTCCTACTCGGTGGGGGAGACCCGCCCCAGCCGCGGCCCCGGCCGGCGTGAAATCGGCCACGGCGCCCTGGCGGAGCGGGCCCTGGAGCCGGTGCTCCCCTCCGTCGAGGAATTCCCCTACTCCCTGCGCCTGGTATCCGAGGTGCTGTCCAGCAACGGCTCCACCTCCCAGGGTTCCATCTGCGGCTCCACCCTGGCGCTGATGGACGCCGGCGTCCCCATCAAGGCCCCGGTGGCCGGCATCTCCTGCGGCCTCATCACCGCCGAGGACGGCTCCTGGAAGACGATGGTGGATATCCAGGGCCTGGAGGACTTCTTTGGCGACATGGACTTTAAGGTGGGCGGCACCCACAAGGGCATTACCGCCATCCAGATGGACCTGAAGATCGACGGCCTTACCCCGGAGATCATCGCCGAGGCCTTCCGGAAGACCCACGCCGCCCGGGACTATATCCTGGACGAGATTATTCTGAAGGCGATTCCCGCCCCCCGGGAGGAGCTCTCCAAGTACGCCCCCAAGATGCTCACCATCAAGATCGATCCGGACAAGATCCGGGAGGTCATCGGCTCCGGCGGCAAGGTCATCCAGAAGATTTGCGCCGAGTGCAACGTCAAGATCGACATCGAGGACGACGGCCACATCTTTGTCTCCTCCATCGATATCGACGACGCCCGCCGCGCCGTCACCGTCATCGAGACCATCGTCAACGACCCGGAGATCGGCGCCATCTATAAGGGCGTCGTCACCCGGCTGATGAACTTCGGCGCATTTGTGGAGATCGCCCCCGGCAAGGAGGGGCTGGTCCACATCTCCAAGCTGGACGAGCGCCGGGTGGAAAAGGTGGAGGACGTGGTGGCCCCCGGGGACGAGATTCTGGTGATGGTGACAGAGATCGACCAGCAGGGCCGCATCAACCTTTCCCGGCGGGATGCCCTGGCCGCCATGGCAGCCAAAAAGAACCGCCAGTAAACCATTTTTTGCAAACGCAACGGGGCAGGGGAAACTCCTCTGCCCCGGTTTTTCGTAAACAGTTATTGAATAAATGGGCAAACATCTTGTGATGCTCCCCCCTTTTTGGTAAAATAACAGGGAATCGCTTTTGGATGAGGCGGGGGCGGAGGAGACCGTCCCCCATGACATAAGGAGGGAATCCCGGGTGAAAAAACGTTTCATCGGTTGGGCGGCGCTGGTGCTGGCGGTGGCGCTCCTTGCCGCCTGCGGCGCGCCGCCCTTGGACCAGTCCGCCGGGGGGAGCGCCCCGCCGGCGCAGACCTCCGCCCCGGTACAGCCGCCGCCCCCGGAAAGCCAGCCGCCCGCCCCGCCCCCCGGGCCGGAGGAGGAGAAGGCCCCGGAGAGCCCCCCGCCGGCCCCGGAGCCTGACGAGGCGGAGGCCCCCGAGGAGCCCAACCTCACCGTAACCGAGGACGGCTGGTACAACACTAAGGACGAGGTGGCGCTGTACATCCACCTGTATAACCGCCTGCCGGAAAATTACGTCACCAAAAACCAGGCCGAAAAGAAGGGCTGGCAGGGGGGAAGCGTGGAAAAGTACACCGGGGAGGGCACCGCCATTGGCGGCAACCGCTTCGGCAACTACGAGGGCCTGCTGCCCAAGGCCAAGGGCCGCAGCTACACCGAGTGCGACATCAACACCGTTGGCAAAAAGAGCCGGGGCGCGGAGCGGATCATCTTTTCCAACGACGGCCTTGTCTACTACACAAACGACCACTACAAAAGCTTTGAACAGCTGTATGGGGAGCCGTGACGATGCGAAGGGTGATTTTGGACGGCGCGGCCTGCGCCGAGCCTGCCGCCGCCATGGCGGCGCTGGAAAAGGCGCTGGCGCTGCCGGACTGGTGGGGCCGCAATCTGGATGCCTTCCACGACTGCCTTTGGGAGTGCGGGGAGGTCTTCCTTGTGGTGAAAAACCCTGGGGCGCTTAGGAGCACCCCCTTTGGGAGGGCCCTGTGGCAGGTGCTTGCCGATACCGCCGCGGAAAACCCCCGGCTGCGGGTGGCCGCGGCCCGGCGTGTCCGGCTGCGCCCGGCGGGAGGCAAGGGGCCGGGGAGCCGGTGACGGAGCCCGTAGCATAGCAACAGGGCCAGGGGAGATTTGTTTTTCGATGGCCTGCCGGTTTTCGCCGGCAGTCTGGTATTACGTTGGAATACAGCAATAGGAGTTGGTTTTTTCTTGGACAGTTTTAGTACCTACGCCGCAATGGCGGCGCTGGTGGCATTTTCCGCCTTCTTTTCCGCAGCCGAGACCGCCTTTACCTCGGTGAATATGATCCGCATCCGCACCATGGCGGAGGAGGGGGACCAGAAGGCCGCGGCGGCGGTGCGGCTGGCGGAAAACTATGACCGTATGCTCTCCACCATCCTTATCGGCAACAACCTTGTGAACATCGCCCTTTCCTCCCTGACCACCGTAATGGCCACCAACCTCTTCGGCGACGCCGGGGTGGCGGTCGCCACCGGCATCACCACCCTGGTTATCCTTACCTTTGGCGAGATCCTGCCCAAAAGCTGGGCCAAGGAGAACAGCGAGCGGCTGGTGCTCCTCTTTGCGGAGCCGCTGCGCCTCTGTACCCTGCTCCTCTACCCGCTGAGCACCTTCTTCATCTGGTTAAAGGGCGTCTTCCGCAAAAAAGGGGAGGAGGGCGGCAAGGCCCCCAGCATCACCGAGCAGGAGCTGATGTACATGGTGGGGGCCATCCAGGAGGAGGGGGCATATTGCTTTCTTGTTATTTGAATCTAACGATACTGTTACAACTAATTCCTTTTCTTCATGTTCTATAAAGAAATCCTCTACTGTTTGTTTGATTGTTTCT
>JAAWGY010000025.1 GCA_022795575.1 Angelakisella sp.
CGGGGTTAGGGGTAGGGCCTTTCTCCCCAAAACAGCCCGCCGCGCGCCGCAGGCGCTGGAGGCGGGCGCATTTTGGGACCACCGGCCCAAAAGCCTGTCCATTCGCAGCTTAGCTGTCCTTTTGCGCACGGTGTCTTCTGTCTTTGTGTGGGTGTGGTTTTGGTGGCCTTTCTTAGGCTGGTGCGTAACTGAAGACGTATATTCCTTGACCGCCTGCCCGGCGGGGGGGCACTTTCTGGCTGCAAAGAAGAAGTGAGCAGGCGGGAATATGGCGTGGGGCGCTGTTCCTGCCCCCCTGTTCCATAGCTGAGGCCGCAACGTAAAGAGACCTCAGGGAAAAATCCGTCCATTCGCCCGGCCCCAATGCAAAGCGCCGCCCGGCCCTCCCCATTGCGGGGAGGAGCGGGCGGCGTTTTTTCTGGGGAGAGAAAGTTTTTCCAGCCGCAAGAAAGGCTTAAAACGCCCCGCTCTGGCCCATACTCCTGTATCAAAAAGTGGGAGGATGATGGCAGGTGTACCAGAACAGGGTGGAGATCTGCGGCGTCAACACGGCAAAGCTGCCGGTGCTGGGGGAAAAGGAAAAGATGGAGCTGATCGAAAAGGCCCAGGCAGGGGATAAGGAGGCCCGGCAGAAGCTGATCAGCGGCAACCTGCGGCTGGTGCTCAGCGTCATCCAGCGGTTTACCGGCCGGGGGGAGAATATGGACGACCTCTTCCAGGTGGGGGTGATCGGGCTGATCAAGTCCATTGATAACTTCCGGCCGGAGTACGGCCTGCGGTTGAGCACCTACAGCTGCCCCATGATCATCGGGGAGGTGCGGCGGTACCTGCGGGACCACGGTATGGTGCGGGTATCCCGGAGTATGCGGGATACCGCCTACAAGGCGATGCAGACCAAGGAGCAGCTCACCAACAAAAACCTCCGGGAGCCCACCGTGGCGGAGATCGCAAAGGAGATGGGCTGCCCCAAGGAGGACGTGGTGCTGGCCCTGGAGGCCATCGTGGAGCCGGCCTCGTTGCAGGAGCCGGTCTATTCCGACGGGCGGGATACCATTTACATCATGGACCAGGTAAAGGACAGCTGCACCGACAGCGACTGGCTGGAGGAAATCTCGATGCGCCAGGCCATCGAGGAGCTGGGGGAGCGGGAGAAGCGGATCCTTTCGCTGCGGTTTATGGCGGGCAAGACCCAGATTGAGGTGAGCAAGGAGGTGGGCATCAGCCAGGCCCAGGTTTCCCGGATTGAAAAAGGGGCCCTGGAGCGGATCAAGCGGCAGATGTAGCGGAGGACCGGAGCCCAAGGGGCA
The DNA here is from genome assembly GCA_022795575.1 of Angelakisella sp. Taxonomy (GTDB): domain Bacteria; phylum Bacillota; class Clostridia; order Oscillospirales; family Ruminococcaceae; genus Angelakisella. The sequence continues at coordinate 1,308 of JAAWGY010000025.1, forward strand.
GTACAACAATAGGAGGAAAAGGGAAGAGAGGCAGCAAAACGCGCCGGAGCCATGATACAGGCTCCGGCGCGTTGTTGTAACAAAACAGGCAGGGGAGGGCTTACTTGATCATGCTGGCAACTTCGTCAGCAAAGTTGTCCTCGCGCTTCTCCAGGCCCTCGCCCTTCTCAAAGCGGACAAACTCCACCACCTTAATCTGGACACCCAGCTCCTTGCCGGTGGCCTCGGTGAACTTCTGGACCGAGATGTCGCCGTCCTTGATGTAGGGCTGCTCCAGCAGGCAGACCTCCTTGTAGTACTTGCCGATGCGGCCCATTACCATCTTCTCGGCGATGTTGGCGGGCTTGCCCTCGTTGATGGCCTGGGCGGTGAGGATCTCCTTCTCCTTGGCGATGGTATCGGCAGGGACAGCGTCCTTATCCAGGTAGGTGGGGCTGGAGGCCGCCACCTGCATGGCGATATCCTTGGAGTAGGAGAGGAACTTTTCGGTGTCGGGGGTGCCCTCCACCTCAAAGCGGACCATAACACCGATGCGGCCGCCGCCGTGGACGTAGGTCTCCACGGTGCCCTCGTAGCGGGCAAAGCGGCGGATCTTCAGGTTCTCGCCGATGGTGAGGATCTTCTCCTGGAGGGCCTCCTGGACGGTGCCGGTGCCGCCGGCGATGGTGCAGGCCAGCAGGGCGTCCACATCGGCGGGGTTCTCGTTGAGCACGGTTTTGGCGCAGTCCTCCACAAACTGGACAAAGACGGCGTTTTTGGCCACAAAGTCGGTCTCGGAGTTGACCTCGATGACCACGCCAACCTTCTTTTCCTTATCCTGGATGGCGCAGACCAGGCCCTCGGCGGCGATGCGGCTGGCCTTTTTGGCAATCTTGGAGAGCCCCTTCTCCCGCAGCAGCTCGATGGCCTTCTCCATGTCGCCATCGGTCTCGGTCAGGGCCTTTTTGCAGTCCATCATGCCGCAGCCGGTGGACTCACGGAGCTTCATTACATCCTTTGTGGTAAAAGCCATTGTATATATCCTCCTGTTCTTTTTTCAAAAGGTGCCCGGATCGAAGGGATACGGGCACCCAAATCCTCCTTGCGTCTGCCGGCGGGCGGATTACGCCTCGGCGGCCTCGGCAGCCTCCGCTTCGGCCTCGGCGGCGCCCTGAGCGCCCTGGCGGCCCTCGATGATGGCGTCGGCCATGGTGGAGGCGATGAGCTTGACGGCACGGATGGCGTCGTCGTTGCCGGGGATGACGTAGTCGATCTCGTCGGGGTCACAGTTGGTATCCACAATGGCTACCACAGGGATGCCCAGCTTGTGGGCCTCGGCCACGGCGATCTTCTCCTTGCGGGAATCCACGATGAAGAGGGCGCCGGGGAGCTTATCCATGTGCTTGATGCCGCCCATGAACTTTTCCAGCTTTTCGATCTCCAGGTTCAGCTTGATGACTTCCTTCTTGGGCAGGCGGTCAAAGGTGCCGTCGGCCTCCATCTTGCGCAGCTGCTCCAGCCGGGCAATGCGCTTGCGGATGGTCTTGTAGTTGGTGAGCATACCGCCCAGCCAGCGGGAGTTGACGTAGTGGGCGCCGGCCCGCTCGGCCTCCTCCCGGATGGAATCGGCGGCCTGCTTCTTGGTGCCCACAAAGAGGACCTCGCCCCCCTCGGTAGAGAGGTCGCGGACAAACATATAGGCGTCCTCCAGCTTGCGCACTGTCTTCTGTAAATCGATGATGTAGATGCCATTGCGCTCGGTGAAGATGTAGGGGGCCATCTTGGGGTTCCACCTTCTGGTCTGGTGGCCAAAGTGTACGCCCGCCTCCAGAAGCTGCTTCATAGATACAACTGCCATGTCTTTTTTCTCCTTTCGTTTTTGAGCCGCCGCGTCCCGCGTCTTCGCCTGCAACCGGGGGAACCGGCAACGGCAGGCAAATTGGGGCGCGTGTGTTCTCGACGTGCCGTATTATCATACCACATCCCGGGGCGGAATGCAACCGTTTTTTTCACGGAACAGCCGCTTTTTTCAGCCAAAAAGCCGGTCCAGCACCGATTCCCTCCGCCGGCAGGAGGCGGCCCCCGGGGGCGGGCAGTGCTTCACCAGCACCGTGTCCTCCCCGATGCACTGGATGTCCTCCCAGCAGATGACGGTGTCCTCCTCCCGCCCCAAAAGGCCAAAGAGCCGGCAGCGGCCATAGATGATGATGGCGGTGATTTTGGCGCAGCAGGTGTCCAGCTCCACATCGCTGACGCACCCCATGCAGCTGCCGTTTACAATGTTCACCACTTCCTTGTCCCGCAGGTCGCTGAGCCTGCACAGCATAAGCCATCGCCTCCCCCTGTTGCCATTCTATGCGGCAGGGGCTTTTCCCCTTGCCAAAAGGGGGGAGGAAAGGGGCGGGGGAGGATACCTATTTATAATAGCTGGCCTGTAGAGAGATTCCGGGCCGTTCCCTCAAAATTCCACGAAATAGGCTTTACAGAACCCCTGGGGTATTGTAAAATAGGTACAAAGGCGGGAGCGGGAGGACCGCTCCCAGGCAGACAGCAGCAAAGGATGGTTATATGACGCCGACGTATCACAGATTGATTCTGAAACTCAGCGGAGAGGCCCTGGCGGGCAAAAACGGATATGGCATCGACTACGACACGGTGGTGGGCATCTGCCAGAGCATCCAGAAATGCGTGGAGATGGGGGTGCAGGTGGGCATCGTTGTGGGGGGCGGCAACTTTTGGCGGGGACGCTCCAGCGGCAAGATGGACCGCACCCGGGCCGACCATATGGGGATGATGGCAACCGTCATCAACTCCCTGGCCCTGGCCGACGCCCTGGAGGGGCTGGGTGTGACGGTGCGGGTGCAGACCGCCATCGCCATGCAGGCCATCGCGGAGCCCTACATCCGCAGCCGGGCGGTGCGCCATCTGGAAAAGGGGCGGGTGGTCATCTTTGGGTGCGGCACCGGCAGCCCCTTCTTCTCCACCGATACCGCCGCCGCCCTGCGGGCCGCAGAGGTGGACGCGGACATCATCCTGAAGGCCACCATGGTGGACGGGGTGTACGACAAGGACCCCCACCGCTTCCCCGACGCCAAGCGGTACGAGGAGGTTTCCTTTAGCCAGGTGCTGGAGCAAAACCTTTCGGTGATGGATATGACGGCGGCCTCCCTCTGCCGGGACAACAAAATGCCCATCCTTGTCTTTAGCCTCAGCGACCCGGAGAACATCTGCCGCGCGGTGTGCGGCGAGCATACAGGAACCATCGTCAAGGAGGTTTGAATCTATGAGCAGCCCAGAGTTAAAGATCTACGAAGAGAAGATGAACAAGACCGTCAGCGTAATGACCTCGGAGTTTGCCAGCATCCGGGCGGGCCGGGCCAACCCCGCCGTCCTGGACAAGGTGCTGGTGGATTACTACGGCACCCCCACCAAGATCCGGGAGATGGCCTCTGTCTCGGTCTCCGAGGCCCGGGTGCTGGTGATCCAGCCCTACGACAAAAGCGCCCTCAAAAACATCGAGCGGGCCATCCAGACCTCCGATATCGGCATCAACCCCGCCAACGACGGCGCGGTGCTGCGCCTCACCTTCCCCCAGCTTACCGAGGAGCGCCGCAAGGAGATTGTCAAGCAGGTCTCCCGGATGGCGGAGGATTCCAAGGTGGCCATCCGGTCCATCCGCCGGGACGCCAACGACCGCTTTAAGGCCATGAAGAAGAACGGCGAGGCCACCGAGGACGACGTCAAGAGCCTGGAGACACAGATCCAGAAGCTTACCGATAAGTTTGTGGAGGAGATCGACAAGCTGGCCGAGGCCAAGGAAAAGGAGATCCTTTCCATCTGAACCGGATACAGGAGGGAGGGGCCTATGGAGGAAAAACGGAGCCAGGCGCCGGCCCGGGAGCTGCTGCCCCGGCACATCGGTATCATCATGGACGGCAACGGACGCTGGGCCAAGGCCCGGGGGCTGCCCCGGGAGATGGGCCACCAGGCCGGCTCCAAGGTGGTGGGGGAGATTATCCGCCACTGTAGAGGGCTGGGCATCCCCTGCCTGACCATCTACGCCCTTTCCACCGAAAACTGGAAGCGCCCCAAGCGGGAGGTGGACGCCCTCCTGAGCCTGCTGCGGCGGTACCTTTCCAACATGGAGGAGTACCAGCGGGAAAACGCCAGGCTCTGCATCCTGGGGGACCCGGAGCCGCTGCCCCGGGACATCCAGGAGAGCATCCGCACCGCCCAGGCCAAAAGCGCGGGCAATACCGCCATTACGGTGAACATCGCCCTTAACTACGGCGGCAGGGCGGAGCTTTTGCACGGGGTAAAGGCCCTGGCCCGGGAGTGCGCCGCCGGCAGGCTGGACCCCGAAAGCATCACCGAGGAGGACATCGCCCGGCAGCTCTACACCGCCGGCCAGCCCGATCCGGACCTGATCATCCGCCCCAGCGGGGAACAGCGGCTCTCCAACTTCCTCATGTGGCAGTCGGCCTACTCCGAGCTGCTGTTTATGAACGTGCTTTGGCCGGACTTTACGCCGGAGCACCTGAACTACGCCCTCTACCAGTACTCTCTGCGCAGCCGCCGCTTTGGCGGGGTTTGACAGAGAAGCCGGCCTCGGGAGGTATGAAACGGCGGTTCCGGGACATTCCAAGGAAGAGCCGTTCACCGCCTGATGTCCTTTGGCCGGGCCCGGTCCGCTGCGTATGGGTGGGGCCGCACGACAGACGCGCTATGTGGCGTCCCATGCTTGCGGGAGGCCGCGCTGCCGTGGTCTGTTCGCTGCGGCTCTTTGCGCACAGGGGGACGGCTTGGCCGGCGCTGTCCGGCGGCATACTGCCCGTGGGACAGGGGCGGGATCTGATTTTCGACGAAAAGGTGGGGACTCCATGAAGAAAAGGATACTTTCGGCCGTGGTGGGGCTGGGGCTGCTGGCTGTTGTGGTGGTTTTTTTTGATACACTGCTGGTGAATGTGCTGGCCGCCGGTATCTGCCTCCTTGCGCTCTTTGAGATCTTCAAGGCAGCGGAGCTGCTGCGCTTTAAGATGCTTACCGCGGTCTGCGGTGTCTACTGCATCCTCATCATCTTCCTGAATACCGATACCATCGCCATCTCCTTTTCCTACCTCAGCTACCTGCTGGTGGTGCTGCTGTTTATTATGCTGCTGCGCAACCACAGCGTGCTGCGGGTAGAAAAGGTGGCCTACAGCTTTCTGATGTCCATCCTGCTGGCGGTTTCCTTTTACTGCCTGGTTCTGCTTAAGGAGAAGACCGGCCCCCAGCTGGGGATGTTCTATATGCTGCTGGTCTTTGGCAGCGCCTGGTGGGCGGACAGCGGGGCTTACTTTGTCGGGACCTTTTTTGGCAAGCGCAAGCTTTGCCCGGCCATCAGCCCCAAAAAGACGGTGGAGGGCCTTATTGGCGGCGTTGTTACCGCCGTTTTGGGCAACGCCCTTGTGTGCGTGGCCTTTCAGCTCTTTTGCAGCTGGGTGGTGCCCTGGGGGTATATCCGCAGCGCCGTCACCATCAACATCCCCGCGGTGATGCTCGTCACCCCCTTCGCCACCCTGCTGGGGGTGCTGGGGGACCTTTCCGCCTCCATCATCAAGCGCCAGTGCGGCATCAAGGACTTTGGCAACATCATGCCCGGCCATGGCGGCGCCATGGACCGGTTTGACAGCGTTCTTTTCATCAGCCCATTGTTTTATTTTATTTTTAACATTTACCCACTAATTTCCGCCATATAATTTTGATATGATAGTGGGGCCCGGGGGAAGCCCGGGCGGGGGGAGCGGTCCCCCCATCTGCGGAAAAGGAGCTTGATTACGTGAAAACGATACTGCTGACGGTTTTGGTCTTTGGGGTCATCATTAACCTCCACGAGCTGGGACACTTCTTTTTTGCCCGGCTTTTTGGGGTGCGTGTCAACGAGTTTTCCTTTGGCATGGGCCCAAAGCTGCTGGGCTGGGGGAAGGGGGAGACCAGCTACTCCATCCGTCTCTTCCCCATCGGCGGCTTTGTGGCCATGGAGGGGGAGGACGAGGAGAGCCGGGACGGCCGGGCCTTCTGCAACAAGCCCGCCTGGCAGCGTTTTCTCATCCTGTTTGCCGGGGCCGGGATGAACCTGCTGCTGGGCCTCTGCCTGCTGGGGTACACCACCAGCCAGATGGACCTGCTGGGCACCAACATTGTGGGCAGGGTGGAGGAGGGGGCCGTTTCGGCGTCCTACCTACAGCCCGGGGACCGCATCGTGGCGGTAAACGGGTACAACACCCCCGGCTACAGCGACGTGGTGTTCCAGCTCATCCGGGACCAGGACGGGGTGGTGGACCTGACCATCCTGCGGGGAGGCGACCACCTGAGCATGAACCGGTGGGAGCGCGCCCTGGCGGGCCTTGGCATCGGGGAAAAGAGCCTGGGGGAGCGGCTGACCATGACCGTCCCCTTTGCCATGGAGGATGTGGGGGACGGGCTGCGGGCCATCCGCATCGACTTTGTCTTTTTGGGGGCGGAGCGCACCCTGGGCAACGCCGTCTACTACACCTGCCAGCAAACCGTTTCCACCGTCAAGCAGGTGTGGTACTCGCTGCTGGATATCGTCACCGGGCGGTTCGGCCTCAGCCAGCTTTCCGGGCCGGTGGGCACCGCCTCGGTGATCCGGGAGGCCTCCGACGCGGGGCTGCGCTCGCTGCTGATCCTGGTGTCCTACATCTCCATCAACGTGGGGGTCTTTAACCTCCTGCCCATCCCCGCCCTGGACGGCGGGCGGATGTTTTTCCTGCTGGCGGGGGCGCTGCTCCGCCGCCCCATCCCCCCCAGGTACGAGGCGTACATCAACGCCGCCGGGATGCTGATCCTCCTGATCTTTGTGGGGGTTGTCACCTTTAGCGACGTGATGAAGCTGGTTGCGAAATAGAGCCCACAGTAATGACAACGAGGTAACAAGCGATGCGGCGTCAAAAAACCAGAAAAATAAAGATCGGCGGCGTAACGGTGGGGGGCGGAAGCCCCATCGCCATCCAGTCGATGCTCTGCGCCCCCCTCCACGACATCGAGGCCAACGTCCGCCAGACCAGAGCCCTTTACGAGGCCGGCTGCCAGATCAACCGGGTGGCGGTGCCCCCGGAGGGGGGGGCGGAGCTGATCCACGCCATCAAAAACGCCTGCCCCCAGCTGCCCCTGGTGGCGGATATCCAGTTCGACTACCGGCTGGCCATCGAGTCGGCCTACGCCGGGGCGGATAAGATCCGTATCAATCCGGGGAACATCGGGGACCAGGAGAAGGTCCGCCAGGTGGTGGCGGCCTGCCGGGAGAAAAACCTCCCCATCCGCATCGGCGTCAACTCCGGCAGCCTGGAAAAGGAGATTCTGGCCAAGCACCGGCGCCCCACGGCCCAGGCCCTGGCCGAAAGCGCCATGCTGAACATCCGGCTGCTGGAGCAGCTGGACTTTGATAACTATCTGGTGGCCATCAAGTCCTCCGACGTTTTTACCACGGTGGAGGCCTACCGGCTGGCGGCGGAGCAGACCGACTGCCCCTTCCATCTGGGCGTCACCGAGGCCGGCACCGCCCGGATGGGGCTGGTTAAGTCCGCCGCCGCCTTTGGGGCGCTGCTCTGCGACGGCATTGGGGATACCCTCCGTGTCTCCCTTACCGCCGACCCGGTGGAGGAGGTTTACGCCGCCCGGGATATCCTCCGGGGGCTGGGCCTCAGCGAGGGCCCCCGGTTTGTCTCCTGCCCCACCTGCGGCCGCTGCCAGGTGGACCTCTTCCGCATCGCCCGGGAGGTGGAGGAGGCGCTGCGGGACTGCCAAAAGGACGTGAAGATTGCCATTATGGGCTGCGCCGTCAACGGCCCCGGGGAGGCCCGGGACGCCGACATCGGCCTTGCCGGCGGCAAAGGGGAGATGCTGCTTTTCCGCAAGGGGGAGCCCCTCCGCAAGGTGCCGGAGGCGGAGGCGGTAGCCGCCCTGATGGCGGAGGTAGAGGGGCTGTAGGGGATGGGTGTGTCCGAAGACATAGCCCCCTGGCTGGTACGGGAGATCATCGGAGGGAGCGGGAGATTTGCCGACCCCTTCGCCGAGCCCAACGGGTACAGCATCGTTGAGGCGGAGGACGAGGCGGCCCTCCTTGCGGCCCGGGGGCGGTACCTGGACCGGCTCCGGTACGCCGTGGCAAACGCCGACGCCCTTGTGGCCGGGGCCTTCCGCCGGGAGTTTTACGATTTCTATGGCGTCGACAGAGCCAGGGCCTGTTCCCCGGAGGAGATGTGCCGGGGACTGGTCTTCGATTCCTTTGTTCTGGACGCCAGGGACGGCAGCGTCGGCGCCTGCCTGACCAACAGCAGGTTCCTGTTCGGCCACTTTATCGAGTGCTGGTGGGATGGGGATTGGAGGCTGCGGTCGGCCTACATCTGCTGACCGCTATGGAGGAATCAAAATGATACGCCCTTTGCGGGAAGAGGACTATTCTGCCGCCGTCGCTATTGTCAACGACGGCTGGCGCACTGTTTACGGGGAATATGTAAATCCGGCGCTGTTAAGCGATGCCGGCTGCCGGGAGCGTGCCGCGGAATTGGAGCGGGACTTCCGCTCCCGCCGGCTGGAGGAGCACGTTTGGGAGGAGGCGGGGGAGGTGCTGGCGCTCCTTTCCGCCGGGGATACCGCCGACCGGGACCGGCCCGGGGCCTTTGAGATATGGCGGGTTTACGTGGCAAAGAAGGCCCAGGGAAGGGGCATCGGAGGAAGGCTGCTTGCCTACGGGGAGGCGCTGGCCCGGGAAAAGGGGCGGCGGGAGGTGGTCATCTGGGCCTTCCGAAAAAACACCGCTGCCCTGGCCTTCTACCGGAGCCATGGCTACAGTCTCGATAAGACCGAGGAGCTGGGGGAGCCCTACATGGCGGAGGGGGTTCGGCTCATCAAGCGTGTAGGGGAGGAGGATAGCCCGTGAGCGTCTTTTTTTATGGCTGCGTTACCTTGGACGGCTATCTGGCGGACAAGCGCCACCGCTTGGATTGGCTCCACCAGACCGGCACCGCCGAGGAGACCGGCTACCAGGACTTTTACAGCCGGATGGACATCACCCTGATGGGCCGCAGGACCTTCCGGGAGATCGAGGGGCTGGGGGATCCGGCGGAGATCTACCCCGCCACCCAAAACCTGGTTTTTACCCACCGGCCCCTGAGCTGTCCCGGCTTCCGGGCGGTCTGCGGCGACCCGGCGGAGCTGGTCCGGGGCATTCCCCGGGAAAAAAACGTATGGATCATTGGGGGCAATACCATCCTGGCCCCCCTTTTGGAGGCGGATTTGGTGGACGGGATGACCATCCAGATCGCGCCGGTGCTGTTGGGGGAGGGCATCCCCCTCTTTACCCAAGGGGAGGGATGTATCCGCTTTCGCCTCGCCGGGGTAAAGCAGTACGGGCAGTTTGCGGAGCTCTGCTATGAAAGGGCGGCGCCTGCCGCCCTTTGATACAATGATAACCGCCCGGTGGGCGCCGCATTGCCGCGGCCAGGACGTTCAACAAGTGGAGGGGTAGATACCATTGAGCACCTTTGGAGAGATCTTTGGCAGGTTCGGTGAGCTTTCCCCGGCGGTGGCCGCCGCCCGGGTAGAGAACATCGCCCTTTCGGACAACAAGGAAAGGATGACCGTCAACCTCGTCCCGGGGGATATCCTGGGATGGGGCGAGCTTTCCGCCGTCCAAAAGCAGCTGCGGATGGCCTGCCTGCTGGAGGATTTTGCCGTTACCTGCCGGTACGACCCCTGCCTTTTGGAAAAGGTCAGCCTGGAGGACCTGGCGGCGGAGCTGGCCTCCTCCGGGGTGCCCGTCAACGGCTTTTTTGTGGGAGCCAAGGCCCAATACGACAAGGAGCGGCAGCTGCTCTCGGTTACGCTGCAAAACGGCGGGCTGGATTTTCTCCGGGAGCAGCAGGTGGGGGAGCGGATCAGCAACCTTCTTTACCGGGACTTCGGGGTGCGTCCGGCGGTGGAGTTTACCGGCGTAACCACCGCCCCCTCCCCCCTGGAGGCGGGGGAGCGGCCCCGGCCGGCCTCCGGGGCCCAGGGAGGACCGCCCCCCTGGTCGCCCGCCCCTGCCCCCAAAAGGGAGGGGGAAAGGAAGCCGGCCCCAAAGCGCCGCACCTACCAGGGGGCCTTTTCCCCCAAGCTCCCCATTGTCCCCGGCTCCGCCTGTGTTGTCATCGGCAAGGAGATCCGCACCCCGCCGGTACCCATTGTGGAGATCAACGCCGAAACCGGAAAAACGGTGCTGTGGGGGGATATCTTCGATGTGGCCTCCAAGGAGATCCGGGACGGCACCAAGTCCATCCTCACCATCAGCGTCACCGATTACACCAGCTCCATGGACCTGAAGATCTTTGTGGAGAGGGAGAAAAAGGACGCCCTGCTGGAGGCGCTGCGGCCCGGCGCCACCATCATCGCCCAGGGGGAGGCGGCCTACAACAAGTTTGACCGGGACGTCACCATGTCCCCGGTGGCCATCAGCACGGTGGAAAAAAAGACCGTCACCGACGAGGAGCCGGAAAAACGGGTGGAGCTCCACTGCCACACCACCATGTCCACCATGGACGGAATGACCTCCGCCGCGGACCTGGTAAAGCGCGCCGCGGACTGGGGGCACAAGGCTATCGCCATCACCGACCACGGGGTGGTCCAGGCCTTTCCGGAGGCCATGGCCGCCGCCGAAAAGGCCCGGAAGAAGAACCCGGACTTTAAGGTCATTTACGGGGTGGAGGGCTACCTTGTGGACGATATGGTCCCCGCCGTCAAGGGCCCCTGCGAAAGCCCCATTGACGGGGAGTACATCGTCTTTGACCTGGAGACCACCGGCCTTTCCAGCGCCACCGACCGCATCACCGAAATCGGCGCGGTGCGGGTAAAGGGCGGGGAAATCGTGGAACGCTTTGATACGTTTGTAAACCCGGAGACGCTGATCCCGCCAAGCATCGTCCGGCTTACCGGCATCACCGACGAGATGGTGAAGGACGCGCCCTCCGAACAGGAGGCCCTGGCCCTCTTCTTTGCCTTCTGCGGGGATTGCGGCGTTCTGGTGGCCCACAACGCCGCCTTTGACACCGGCTTTCTGCGCAGCGCCATGAACCGCCAGCGGATGAAGCGGCAGTTTACCAGCATCGATACCCTGGTGATGGCCCGTTCCCTCTACCCGGAGCTGAAAAAGCACAAGCTGAACCTGCTGGCCGACCACCTGAAGGTGGAGCAGAAGAACCACCACCGTGCCGATGACGACGCTTGGGTGCTGGCGGGTATCTTCCTGAAGATGGTGGAAAAGCTCCAGACCGAAAAGGGGGCAAAAACGGTTTGGGACATCAACACCTCCCTCACCTCCGAGGGTGCGATGAAGTCCCGGCCCTACCACATCATCATCCTGGTGAAAAACGACGTGGGGCTGGGCAACCTGTACCGCCTGGTTTCCTACGCCCATCTGGATTACTTTTACCAAAAGCCCCGCATCCCCAAAAGCCAGCTGGAGCGGTACCGGGAGGGGCTGATCATCGGCTCCGCCTGCGAGGCGGGGCAGCTCTTCCGGGGGGTGGTGGAGGGGAAAAGCTGGCAGGAGCTCTGCGACATCGCCTCCTTCTACGACTTTTTGGAGGTGCAGCCCCTGGGCAACAACGAGTTTATGATCCGGGAGGGCATCGCCAAAAGCGAAAAGGAGCTCCAGGACTTCAACCGTTCCATCCTGAAGCTGGGGGACAAGCTGGGCAAGCCGGTGGTGGCCACCGGGGACGTCCATTTTATGGACCAGAAGGACGCCCGGTTCCGGGAGATCCTGATGGCGGGCCAGGGCTTTAAGGACGCGGAGATGCAGGCCCCCCTCTACCTGCGCACCACCCGGCAGATGCTGGAGGAGTTCGACTACCTGGGGGAGGAGACCGCCCGGGAGATCGTCATCACCAACCCCGGCCGGATCGCCGATATGGTGGACTACATCCGCCCCATCCCCGACGGGACCTTCACCCCCACCATCCAGGGGGCGGAGGAGGACCTGATCCGCATCACCCACGAAAAGGCCTGCTCCATCTATGGCGATCCCCTGCCGGAGATTGTGGAAAAGCGCCTGGACCGGGAGCTTTCCTCCATCACCAAGCACGGCTTTTCGGTGCTGTATATGATTGCCCAAAAGCTGGTGCAGCGGTCGGTGGAATGCGGCTATTCGGTGGGTTCCCGGGGATCGGTGGGTTCCTCCTTTGTAGCCATTATGGCCGGCATCTCGGAGGTAAACCCTCTGCCCCCCCACTATATCTGCCCCCAGTGCAAGCACAGCGAGTTCATCACCGACGGCAGCATCGGCTCCGGGTTTGACCTCCCGGACAAAGACTGCCCCCATTGCGGGGCGCTGATGCACCGGGACGGCCACGAAATCCCCTTTGAGACCTTCCTGGGCTTCGACGGCGACAAGGCCCCGGATATCGACCTCAACTTCTCCGGGGAGTACCAGTCCCGCTCCCATGCCTTTACCGAGGAGCTGTTTGGCAAGGACCACGTCTTTAAGGCCGGCACCATCTCCACCGTGGCGGAAAAAACCGCCTACGGCTATGTAAAGCACTACCTGGAGGACAAGGGGCTGGTGGTGACAGCCGCCGAGGAAAAGCGGCTGGTAAAGGGCTGCACCGGCGTCAAGCGCACCACCGGCCAGCACCCCGGCGGTATGGTGGTGGTGCCCAGCCACCACGAGGTTTACGACTTCTGCCCGGTACAGCACCCGGCGGACAAAAAAGAGGGGGATATCATCACCACCCATTTCGACTTCCACTCCCTCCACGACACCATCCTGAAGCTGGACGAGCTGGGCCACGATTCGCCCACCCTCTTTAAGTACCTGGAGGACTACACCGGGATAAAGATCGACGACATCCCCATGAGCGACCCAAAGGTTTACAGCCTCTTTACCTCTTCGGAGGCCATCGGCATCGACCTTGCCGATATCCGGGTGGAGACCGGCACCCTGGCCCTCCCCGAGATGGGCACCCACTTTGTCCGGGGGATGCTGATGGACGCAAAGCCCAAGAATTTCTCCGACCTGCTACAGATATCCGGCCTTTCCCACGGCACCGATGTTTGGGTGGGCAACGCCAAGGACCTGATTGCCGCCGGCACCTGCACCATCTCCAACGTTATCGGCACCCGCGACAGCATCATGACCACCCTTTACATCAACTACAAGATGGAGCCCAAGCTGGCGTTTAAGATTATGGAGATCACCCGGAAGGGGAAAGCCCCGGTGCTTCTCACCGAGGAGATGAAGCAGGATATGCGGGCCCACGGGGTGCCGGAGTGGTACATCGACAGCTGCCTGAAGATTAAGTATATGTTCCCCAAAGCCCACGCCGCCGCCTACGTCATCTCCGCCATCCGGCTGGGGTGGTACAAGGTATACCATCCCCGGGAGTTCTACGCCGTCCTTTTCACCATCCGGGGGGAGGACTTTGACGCCCTTGCCGCCATGAAGGGCCAGGGCTTTGTCAAAACCCGCATCGACGCGTTATACGCCAAGGGCAACGACCGCACCGCCAAGGAGGACAGCCAGCTGGAAATGTACCAGATCGTTTACGAGATGCTGAAACGGGGCATCCAGCTGCTGCCGGTGGACCTCTACCGCTCCCACGCCACCATGTACCGGATCGAGGAGGAGAAGATCCGCCTGCCCTTTGCCAGCCTCAAGGGGCTGGGCGCCGCCGCCGCCCAGGGGCTGGCGGAGGCGGGGAAGGAAGGGCCCTACCTTTCGGTGGATGAGATCTCCACCCGCTCCGGGGCCTCCAAGTCCATTATCGAGATCCTGCGGGAGGCCGGGGCCCTGGAGGGCCTCCAGGAGCACAGCCAGATGTCGCTGTTTGGGTAGGGGACGCGTTGGCGGGAGCTGGAAAAAAGACCGCCTAATCATGTAACCCATAAAAAACCGGAGCAAAGGACTTGTTTCCTTTGCTCCGGTTTTTATTCGTCGGTGCTGACGGGAATCACCCCGTTTTTCTTTTCGTACTCCGCCACAAGCTGTTTTAGGTATTGTTCGATTTCTTTGTTGGCAGAGCGCCCTTCCTCTTCTGCGATGTAGCGGAATTTTTGGAAGAGCAAACGGTCCACCCGGAGGGTGTAACGCAAAAGTTTATCTTGCATAAACGCACCTCTTTTTCACCAAAACAGATACTACTGACTTAATTATAGTGTTATAATTGCGTCACAACAAAAATGGTGGTATTATAACATTACAATGACGCATAGTTTTTGAGGTGGAAAATGAAGATTGCAATCGTTGGTTCAAGAAACTTGACTGTACATAATCTGAGGTGGTATTTACCAAAGGGCGTGACAGAAATCATTTCTGGCGGGGCAAGGGGAATTGATAGCTGCGCAAAAGAATATGCGCTAAAAAATGGTTTGATATACACAGAATTCTTGCCGGAATATAAAAAATATGGGCGGTGTGCGCCACTTAAAAGAAACATAAGCATCATTGAATATGCGGATGCTGTCATTGCGTTTTGGGATGGCAGGTCAAGGGGTACCAGATATGTGATTGATCAATGTAAAATCCGCCATGTTAAAATAACAGTATATAAAATGGTATCAATGGTATCAAAGTACAGTTTACAAGGGACTACACAAAGTAACGGGGTGACGGGCGCTGATATGCCCGTCAGATTTTCCATGTGATGTTTAAGCTGTCGCTTGTGGCGGCAATGGTGGTAATCATCAAATCCACCACCCGCCGCTT
>JAAWGY010000026.1 GCA_022795575.1 Angelakisella sp.
TGCGGCGGTTGCGCCTGGACGCGCCTGCGGGCGCAGTAACGCGGCAGGGCGGGAAAAGACCTGGCCTGACTGCGTCAGACGGTTGTGAATACAGGTTCTAAGGTGCGGCAGGCGGCAAAGCAGCCGCGCCCCTTGCCCCGGAAAGGGGCTCCGCCGCCCTTGGATCAGCCCAGGCGCTCCACCAGCCGGTACACCTGGGGGAAGCGGGGCAGGGCGTAGGGGAGAAAGTCGGCGTAGGCGCTGCAATAGTAGCTCTGCTCCGGCTGCCCGTCCTTTAGCAGCCGCTCCCGGCGGCAGCCGTTGCGGCAGAGAGGGTACCACCGGCAGGCGGCGCACCGCTCCGGCAGGGCCCGGGAGGCCCGGAGAAATCCGGACCGCTCCCGGGCCTCGTCCAGCTCCTCCCAGCTGTTGCTTTGGATGCTGCCCATCCGGTAGGCGTCCAGGCCGTAGAAGTCGCAGGGGTAAACGCTGCCGTCGGCCTCCACAAGGTACTGGATGCCGCACCGCCCGGCCATGGCGCAGCTGTCCGGCGGCTCTCCCGCCGCCATCCGCACCAGGTTGTCAAAGTAGCGGATGGAGTAGTACTGCCCCTTTTCCAGCTCCCGGTACCACAGGTCAAAGAGCTGCTTCAAAAAATCCCCGTATTCCTTGGGGGTAAGGGAATAGCTCTCCGCCCCCCACGCCCCGCCCAGCGGGTCCAGGCAGGGGATGTACTGCTGGAACCGGAAGCCCCCCCGGCACAGCGAGGCGAAAACCCGCCGGATATGCCGGGCCAGGTGGTTTGTCACCACAATCAGGAGGTTGTACTCCACCCCGGCCTGTTGCAGCAGCCTTGCCCCCCGCAGGACGCGGCGGTAGGTGCCGTCCCCGGAGCTGTCCAGACGGTAGCGGTCGTGGCACGGCTGGTCGCCGTCCAGGGAGAGCCCCACCAGAAAGCCGTTTTCGGCAAAAAAGCGGCACCACGCCTCATCCAGCAGGATGCCGTTGGTCTGTAGGGCGTAGTGGACAGGAAGCCGGCGGACATTTTCCTCCGCCACCAGACGGAGGAACCGGCGGTAAAAATCCAGCCCCGCCAGCGTCGGCTCGCCCCCCTGGAAGAAGAAGGAGATGCCGCCCTCTGCCCGCTGGCAGGCCTTGCGGATCAGGATGTGGGCGGTCTCCGCGCTCATCATGCCGTGGTTGGGGACGCTGCGGTGGCTGGCCTCGTCGGCGTAAAAGCAGTAGGCGCAGCGGAGGTTGCAGGCGCTGGAGGCAGGTTTAATCAGGATGCTAAGGGGCGGCATAGGCTCCTCCCTTCGGTTGGTAAAAGGAAAGCCCGCCCGGATCTCCCTGCCAATCTGGCACACCGGGCGGGCTTGAATTATACACTGACGGCAAAGTCGAACAGCTCCCCCAGCCATTCCTTGCAGAGGCGGACCCAGCTGGCCAGGTGGGGATGGACCTGGCCGCTTTCCGCTTTGCCCAGGGCCAGGCCGTGCTGCCCCCGGGTGTAGAGGTGCAGCTCGTAGGGGACGCCATTTTCCTGGAGGGCCTGGGCAAAGGCGAGGGTGTTTTGGGCCGGCACCCGTTCGTCCTCCACGGTGGACCAGAGGAAGCAGGGGGGAGTATCCCCGTTTATCTGGGAGGGCAGGTCGAAGAAGGAGCAGTCTTCCTCCCCGGTGAGGCTGCGGACCGAGCCGGGGTGGCGGTAGGGCCCGGTGGTAAAGGTGGCGGGGTAGCAGAGCACCGCCGCGTCGGGGCGGCACAAGCGGGAATCCCCCTGGGTTGGCCCGGTGAGGCCGGGGCGGTCCCACAGCACCGCGCAGGAGCCCGCCAAGTGTCCCCCGGCGGAAAAGCCCAGCACCGCCACCTGATTGGGCCGGGTGTTCCAGTCCCGGGCGTTTTCCCGGATCAGCGCCAGGGCGCGGAGGGCCTGGGCCAAGGGCGCCTGCCCCACCGGCTCCGGGTGCTGCTGGTCCCGGACGGTGTAGTCCAAAAGAAAGGTGTTAAAGCCCGCGGCAAAGAATTCAAAGGCCACCGGCTCCCGCTCCCGTCCCACCAGCTTCCGGTAGCCGCCGCCGGGGATAACCAGAACCGCCGGGCGGGGCCCCCGGGGGGCGTCGCTGAGCTCGGCGTCGTGGATATAACCGGCCAGCCTGCCGCCCTGGGGGGTGAGGGGGGCCGTCTCCACCTGCTTCATTCCGCCGCCCCCTCTGCCGGGAAAATTTCCCGGAGCTTTTCCGCCACGGCGTCGGCCAGCCGCCGGTGGGAGTCCTCCTCCCAGTGGAGGCCGTCGGCGTCGCTGGGCTGGGCGTAACGGGAGGCGTCCAGATACCAGCAGCCGGTCTCCTGGGCAACCTGACGGTAGACCTCCGGGAAGGCCTGGGAGAGGAGCTCCCCCCGGGGGCCGTCAAACAGGGGGTAAACCTCGGTGCGCCCCAGCCCCGCCTTGATGCGGGCGGGAGCCAGCACCAGGACAGGGGGAGGGGCGCCGTTCCGCCCGCATTTGGGGGTGTCCCGCACCACCTCGATCAGGGTGCGGATCCCCCTGCCCAGCTGCTCCATGGAGGGCCCGAGAAAGGCCAGCAGGTCGTTGGTGCCCAGCATGAGCACCACCAGATCCAGGGGGCGGTGGCTAAGGAGGCAGGGCTTAAAATAGGGCAGCCCGTTGAGCCAGGGCTCATCGGGCCGGTGGTAGATGCTGGTGCGGCCCCCCAGGCCCTCCTCGATGACGCAGAAGCCCTCCCCCAGCAGGGTGGCCAGCCGCCCGGTCCAGCGGACCTCCGGGCTGTACCGCTCCGAGGGGACGCCCAGGTCCTTCCAGCGGGGGATGCAGCCCCAGGTGTTGGAATCGCCGTAGCACAGGATGTTCTTTCGCAAAGGTATCTCCCTCCTGTCAGGTAGGTTTCCGCCCGGCCCGTCTGCCGGGCTACAGGCGGATCTTCAGGATAAACTCGTTGCGGCTGGCGGGGTAGTAGCTCTCGCAGAACTCCACCAGCTCGTCCTCCATATCCTCGGTAAAGGAGGTGATGGTTAGGGCCAGGGAGCCGCTCTCCACCGCCATCAGCCGGCTGGAGCGGGGATCCAGCACCGCCACGCTGATGTGCTTTTCGGTGAACTTTTTGGCCATGCCGTGCTCCGCCATGGCCTTGTGGACCGAGGTGGAGGAAAAGTCGTAATTCTGGAGATAGGCCAGCTTCATGGTGTAATAGGAGGTGGTAAGGACGATGGGCCCCTCCTCCACCCGGCCCTTGGAATAGCGCAGCCGGGTCAGCTTGATGACGTTGCTGCCCTCCGGCAGGCGCAGGCTCTGGCAGACGCGGGGCTCCGCCCGCATCATCCGGAACTCCAGCACCTCGGTTTCGATGGCCTTGCCACGCTTGCGCATCTCCTCGGCAAAGCTTTCGATGAAGATGGTGGATTCCTCCACCCGCTGGGGGGTGGTGACAAAGGTGCCCTTGCCCTTTACCCGGTGGAGGTACCCGTCGTTGACCAGCGTCAGCAGGGCGGTGCGCACCGAGGTACGGCTGACGCCGAACTGCTGGCAGAGCTCCACCTCCGGGGGGAGCATATACCCCACCGGCCATTCCTCGTTCTGGATCTTTTCCATCACATAATCGGATATTTTTGTGTACAGCGGCTTCATAATGGCGTTACCATCCATCTTTTCTTTGTCGATGTCGCATATGTAGCGTATTATAGTCATAAGTGTACCACATAGTAGTAACATTTGTCAAATGATTTTCGGCCGCCCAAGCCCCCTGCCCGCCTCCGGACTGCCGGGAATCTGCCCGATGCTCCCCCGGCGCGCCAAAGCACAGAGGGGATGCCGGGAAATGGAGGGGGAAGAAAATTAAATTTGTCACAAATTGCCAAGGCCTCCTTTGTATAAAGCATACAAACATGGAGGATATGGCGGAATAATGTCTCATTTGTATTGACATATAACCGGAAAACAACTATAATTGCAGTAGAAACCTCGAATATGTAGTATCATATCCGGGCATCTACGGGGAGGGGGCGGCTGGTTATATGAGTGTACGTAGCAAGCAAAAGGAGCAGTCATACGATGTGGTGGTGGTGGGGGGTGGCATGACAGGGATCTGTGCCGCCTTGGCCAGCGCCAGGGGCGGGGCCCGCACGGCCCTGATCCAGGACCGCCCGGTGCTGGGGGGCAACGCCAGCTCGGAGATACGGATGCACATCTGCGGCGCCGACGCCAACCAGTTTAAGCACAACGCCGAGGAGACAGGCATTCTCCACGAGATCCTTCTGGAAAACAAGGCCCGCAACGATTACTATAATTATTCCATTTGGGACAGCGTCCTTTTGCAGCTAATAAAGCACCAGCCGGGGCTGACCCTGCTGCTGAACACCAGTATGCAGGATGTGACGATAGAGGAGGGCCGGATCCGCCGGATCCTCTGCTACCAGTCCACCACCGAAACCCACTGGACCATCGCCGGGGAGATCTTCATCGACTGCACCGGCAACGGGACGCTGGGCTACTTTGCCGGGGCGGATTACCGCACCGGCAGCGAGGGGCGGGAGGAATTCCAGGAGCCGGACGCCCCGCCGGAGGCCAACGACCACCGCATGGGCAACACCCTGCTCTTTAAGGCGGTAAACCGGGGGCGGCCGGTGTCCTTCCGCAGCCCCGCATGGGCCCGGCGCTTTTCGGAGGACGACCTGAAGCTGCGGGGCCACGGCAACCACCGCCCCACGCTGCTCTTCCACCCGGAGGAGATCGGGGAGCCCCAGCACGGGGAGGCGGCGGAGGGGGAGAAGAAGGGCTTTGACTGCTACGGCCCGGACTACGGCTACTGGTGGATCGAGCTGCCCGGCACCGGGCCGGACATCATCGAGGAATACGAGGAGATCCGGGACGAGCTGGTCCGCTGCGTCTACGGCGTGTGGGACCATATGAAGAACAGCGGCGACCACGGGGCGGAGGACTACGACCTGGAGTGGGTGGGGATGCTGCCCGGCGTCCGGGAGAGCCGCCGGCTTGTGGGGCGGTACATACTTAACGAAAACGACATCCTGAGCAACCGGGTTTTCCCGGACGCGGTGGCCTACGGCGGCTGGCCCATCGATAACCACACCCCCGGGGGGCTCAACGACAAGGACGAGATGCCCTCCACCGTCCGCCATTTCCCGGGGCTGTACACCATCCCCTACCGCTGCTACTGCTGCGGGGCCATCCCCAACCTGATGCTGGCGGGGCGCTCCCTCAGCGCCTCCAAGCTGGCCATGGCCAGCTCCCGGGTGATGGGGACCTGCGCGGTAGGGGGGCAGGCGGCAGGAACCGCCGCCGCCATGTGCATCCGGTACGGCTGTCTCCCCGCCGGCATCGACAGCCGGATAGCGGAGCTCCAGCAGCAGCTTTTGCGGGACGACTGCTATCTCCCCGGCTTTGCAAACCAGGATCCCCTGGACCTGGCCCGCCAGGCGGAGGTATCCGCCGGCAGCAGCCTGCCGGGGCGGGAAGCCGCCAACGTGGTCAGCGGCATCTCCCGGGATACCGACCAGCGGTCCCACTGCTGGGAATCCGACGGCATAGCGCCGGAGGGGGAGCTCCTCACCCTGGCCCTTGGGCGGGAGGCCCCGGTGGGACAGGTGCGGCTGACCTTTGATTCCAACCTGAACCGGGCGGTAAAGATCACCCTTTCCGCCAAGCGGATTGCCCAGCAGCAGGTGGGCCCCCCCGCCGAGCTGGTGCGGGATTACGAGGTGGTGCTGCTGCGGGAGGGCAGGGAGGTGGCCCGCCGCCGGGTGGAGGGGAATTACCAGCGGCTTAACGTCCTTAGCTTCCCCGGACGGCCCCTTTGCGACAGCATCGCCATACGGGTGACGGCCACCAACGGCTTCCCCAACGCAAGGATCTTTGAGGTACGGGCGTATGAGCAGGAGGCCTGCTCATGTCAATACAGCACAGACTAAAAACACAGAAGAAAGGAACAACCATTATGATGAAAAGAAGACTGATCGCGCTTTTCCTCGCCGCTGCGCTGACACTGGGTCTTGCGGCCTGCGGCAAGCCCTCGGAGCCCGGCAGCACCGCCCCCGCCCCCTCCGGCAGCAGCCAGACGCCCGCCCCCGGCGGCGACGCCCCCAAGGAGACCATCACCCTGAAGATGTGGGGCGGTGTCCAGGGGGAGTACGGCTACGACGCGCTGGTGGAAAACTTCAACAAGGAATTTGCCGATAAGGGCATCCAGGTGGAGTACACCCGCTACGTCAACAACGCCGACGGCAACCTCCAGCTGGATACCTACCTTTCCGCCGGCAACGACATCGACATCTTTATGTGCTACGGCGGCACCTCCCGGTACTACAACCGCGTGGACGGCGGTCTCTGCCTGGACCTCACCGACGAGCTGGCCAAGCGAAACTTTGACCCCGCCGCCGAGCTGGGCGCCAACAACGTCGCCCCCTACAAGATCGACGGCCGCTTCTACGCCCTGCCCACCAAGACCGATAACAAGGCCTGGATGATGGTAAACGCCGATATGTTCAAGGCCGCCAACATCGAGCTGCCCACCAAGGGCTGGACCTACGCCCAGTTCCTGGATGCCTGCCAGAAGCTGACCCACGGCGAGGGCCTGGATAAGGTTTACGCCATGCGGTGGTGCCTGTCGGATACCAAGGACTACTTCCGGGCCGGCGTGGGCAGCCCCATGGCCCGCAACAGCATCTACAAGGACGGCGCCAAGGAGACCAACTTTGACAGCGACATCTGGAAGAAGGGCGTGCAGCTCTGCTACGACACCATCCAGTCCGGCTACGCCTACGGCTGGGACGACGAGGTGGCGGATGACATCTCCTTTGCCAACTCCTTCCTGGAGGGCAAGTGCGCCATGAGCCTGGGCATTGCCAACCTCCGCCTGGTCCGCGACCTGGCCACCTATCCCCACGACTTCCAGACCGCCCTGGTGCCCTTCCCTGTCCCCGACGAGAGCTACATGAAGGTAGCCGACCACGGCGTTATGTCCGATGCCGGCGACCTCATCGTCGTCAACTCCAAGACCGCCTATCCCCAGGAGTGCATCGACTTCATCATCTGGTACATCAAGGGCGGCATGGCCCCCCTGGCCTCCGGCGGCCGGATCCCCCTGTGGCAGGGCTTCGATAAGGGCAAGGTTGTGGATGCCCTTAACGAAAACGCCGACGGCGTCTTCAACGAGGAGTCCATCAAGGCCTACCTCTCCATCGGCACCGGCTTTGACGAGACCGTCCTTGTCACCGATAAGGACGCCGAGATCGAAACCATCTTTGACGAGGAGCTCCAGGCCATTATGTACGGCCAGAAGACGGTGGACCAGGGCCTTGCCGATATGAAGAGCCGTTCCGACGCGCTCCTCGGCTAACCGGATGCTGCGGTCCCCCCGGGGCCGTGAGAGCCTGATAGACCCTGACCGGGGCGGCGGACACTCCGCCGCCCCGGTATACGTTTTTGGAGGGAGGAAAACCCGTGACATCTCAGCGGCTCAGAAAACAATCCCGGCTCCGGTCGGACCTGGTGGCAGGCTCGTTCCTGCTGCCCAGCCTGGTGGGGCTCATCTGCTTTAGCGTCGTTCCCATGCTGTTTTCGCTCTTTATCAGCTTTACCGACTGGAATTTTCTAAAGGGCATCGGCAACTGGAACGTGGTGGGCTTTAAGAATTTTATCGACCTTTGGACAGACCAGTGGTTTGTGGCCTCGCTGGTAAACACCGTTATCTTTACCATCGTCACCGTCCCCATCGGGCTGTTTTTGGCGGTGGTGATCGCGGTGCTCATCGACCGCTTCTGCGCCAAGCGCCTCCAGGGGCTGGTGCGCATCACCATGTATATGCCCAAAATCTGCAACATCGTGGCATCCTCCGCGGTGTGGATCATGCTTTACTCCTCCTACGGCCCCTTTACCCTGCTGATGAAGAGCCTGGGGTGGGAAAATCCGCCCCGGTTTTTGGTCAGCTACACCTGGGCGCTGCCGGCGGTGATGCTGATGTGCATCTGGAGCAGCCTGGGGTACCAGGTCTTTATCTACAGCGCCTCCCTTACCGCCCTGCCCAAGGACCTTTACGAGGCGGCGGACCTGGACGGCGTCAACGGCATCCAGCGGTTCTTTTACATCACCCTGCCCCAGCTCAAGCCCACCACCTTCTTCCTCACCATCACCGGCATCATCAGCTCCTTTAAGGTGTTTGGGCAGATTAACGTCATGACCCAGGGCGGCCCCGGCACCTCCACCTACACCCTGGTGTACTACATCTACAAGCAGGCCTTCAGCTACTACAACATGGGCTACGCCTCTGCGGTGGCGATGATCCTGTTCCTGCTCCTCCTCTGTGTTACGGTGGTACAGTGGAAGCATAACAAAGAAGATTAGGAGGTGCCACCATGGCCAATACAGCTGCAAACCTGCTCCCCCCCAAGAACGGATCTCCCCTTACCATACAGCAGCGCCAGCTACCGGGCAAGGTGGTGATGACCATCCTGCTGCTGGGCTTCGCCTTTTTGATGGTGGTCCCCTTCATCTGGATGGTGTCCTCCTCCTTTAAGTTCGAGCGGGACGTTATGAGCATCCCCATCCGCTGGCTGCCGGAAAACCCCACCTGGGATAACTACAAGATCGTGCTGCACATCGATACCGCCAAAAAGGACTACCACTTCCTGCTGGCCTACTGGAATTCCATCAAGGTATCGGTGCTCACCACCATCGTCAGCCTTACCACCGCCGCCACGGCGGGCTACGCCTTCGCCAAGCTCCGGTTCCGGGGGGCCAACGTCCTCTTTATCATCTACCTGGCCCAAATGATGGTCCCCTCCCAGCTGACCCTTATCCCCCGGTTCGTCATGTTCTCGGCCCTGGAGCTTACCAACAACCACATCTCCATCATCGCCCCCAAGCTCATCGCCGTTTCGGCCACCTTTATGATGCGCCAGGCCTTTATCAGCGTCCCCAACGACCTGCGGGAATCGGCCATGATCGACGGGGCGGGGGAATGGCGGATCTGGGGGCAGATCATGCTGCCCTCGGTAAAGCCCACCCTGGCCGCCCTGGCCACGGTGCAGTTTTTGGATAGCTGGAACAGCTACCTGGACCCCCTGGTCTTCCTCTCCGATTGGCGGCTGCGCACCCTGCCCATCGCCCTCAACCAGTTTATCAGCGAGGAGGGAGCCCAGTACAACCTCATCACCGCGGCCTGCTGCCTGACGGTGATTCCGGTGTTCATCGTCTTCCTCTGCGGGCAGAAGTTCTTTGTCAAGGGCCTGACGGTAGGCGCCGTAAAGGGTTAAGGGGGACGTGATGGAAAAAAAGCCCAACATCCTGCTCATCCTTACCGACCAGCAGCGGCGGGACTCCATCGGGGCCTACGGCTGCGGCTATCCCGCCACCCCCACCCTGGACGCCCTGGCCGCCCAGGGCACCCGGTACGACTGCGCCTACTGCAACGCGCCGGTCTGCACCCCCAGCCGCGCCAGCATCCTTACCGGCAAGCGGCTCAGCGGCCACGGGGTGTACAACCTCTTCGACATTTTGCCGGAGGGCCAGCGGCTGCTCCCCGCCGCCCTGCGGGACCAGGGCTACTACACCGGGCTGGTGGGGAAGCTCCACGTCAGCGGCATTATGTACGAGAGCCAGCGGCGCAACCCCGGCGACGGCTTTGATGTCTACGAGCTGAGCCACGAGCCCAGCGTCCTGCTGGACGCCCCCCAAAACGCCTACGGCGCCTGGCTGCGGGAGCACTGGCCGGAGGACTACCGGCGGCTGCTCCGGGAGGGCAGGGACTGGAAGGAGCGCCCGGCCCGCTCCCACTTTTCCGCCTGGGTAAGCCAGCGGTCGGCGGAGTTTATCCGCCGGCGGGACCGGAAAAAGCCCTTCTTCCTCTCCATGGGCTACTTTGACCCCCACAGCCCCTACGACAACTACCCCCGGGAGAGCGAGGGGCTGCTCCGGGAGGAGTGCCGCCCGCCGGTGGTATCCCCCCTGGGGGAGGAGCCGGAGCACCGGCCGAAGGCCCTGGAGGAGATCCGCCGGCTCCAGTGCCGCACCCCCCACGCCCGCTTTTCCCCGGAGGAGACGGAGCAGCTGCGCCGGGGGTACTTTGCCGCCATCTCCTTCCTGGACAGCCAGCTTGCCCTGGTGATGGACGCCCTCCGGGAGGAGGGGATCTACGACGACACCCTGATCATCTTCTCCTCCGACCACGGGGATATGCTCTGCGACCACGACCTGCTGGGCAAGGGGGCCTACTTCTACGAGGGCTGTACCGCCGTCCCCCTCATCGTCAAGTACCCGGGGCAGCGGGAGGGCCGGGTGGAGCGCGGCCCGGTGCAGCTCAACGACATCTTCGCCACCGCCATGTACGCCGCCGGCGCGCCGGAGGAGGCCCCCCCGGAGAGCATTCCCCTACAGCGGGGCCCCGTCCGGGACATCGCCGTCTGCGAGTACCGGGGGTGCAGCCAGATGGACCTGGGGGTGTTCCCCCGCCCGGTGCTGGCCACCATGATCCGGGGGGAGCGGTACAAGCTGAACCTGTACCACGACACCGGGGAGCGCCAGCTCTTTGATTTGGCAGAGGACCCGGAGGAGCAGCGGGACCTTTCCCGCTGCCCGGAGTACCGAGAGGTGATGCTGGAGCTGGTCCTCGCCTACCTGGCGGAAAAGGCCCGGAGCGAGTACCGGGAGAACGCCTCCCGGGGCGGACTGGACCAGATCCCCCCCTTCTCCAAGCTGAAGCAGCGCATCGAGGAGCGGATGGGGACAGCCGGAGCCGCCCTGTGACCGGCGCCGGCTGGTCCCTTGGCAGTGACGGCTGCCTGACCCTGTGGGGGAACGGCCCCATGGAGGACTGGGAGGGGCCGGGAGAGGCCCCCTGGAGCCCTGGAGCGGAACGGATCCGCCGGGTGGAGGTGGGGGAGGGGATCACCTCCCTGGGGGCATGGGCCCTTTGGGGGTGCGGCTCGCTGGAGGCGGTGTCGCTGCCCGCCGGACTAAGGCAGATTGGGGCCTGCGCCTTTGGAAACTGCACCGCCCTTACCCGGCTGGAGCTCCCTACGGGGACCGCCATCATCGGGGCAAAGGCCTTTACCGGCTGCACCGGCCTACAGCTGCTGACCCTCCCCGCCACCCTGCGGGCGGTGGATATGAAGGCCTTTCGGGGCTGTACCGCCCTCCGGGAGGTCCGGTACGGCGGCACCGCCGGCCAGTGGGAAGGGCTGCTGGTAAGCCGGACCGCCCAGGGCAACCAGCCCCTGCTACAGGCTAAGCTGTGCTGCGCCGGCAGCGGCGTCCCGGCGGAGCCGGGGCAGCGGCCACCGGGGGAGGGCCGCAGGGAGGAGCAGGAGGAGATTCTCCGCGCCGCCCTGGCCCGGGGCGGGGACGGGCGGCTCCACATCCTGGCGCCGGACCTTTCGGTGCCGGGGAGCACCGCCAAGCCGGGGGACTGCACCCTCTTTGTCTTCCCCCAGGGCCAGACCATGCTGCTGGATACCGGCGTCCCCCAAAGCGAGGGGCCGGTGCTGGCGACGCTGCGGCGGCTGGCCCTTTGCCGGCTGGACTGCCTGGTCCTCTCCCACCCCCACATCGACCATATGGGCAACGCCCTGGCGGTGGCCCGGTATCTCTTTGAGGAGCAAAGCGGGGGGCTCGGCTGCTGCCGCACCATCGGCCTCCCCATGCGCCGGGAGGAGCTGCTGCTGGCCGATTACCTCCGGCAAAGGGGAGTGGCCCTCTGCCGGAGCCTGCGGGCGGGGGACTGGTGGTCGGCAGGGGAGGCGCTGCTGACGGTGCTGGCCCCCACCGCCGGGGAGCTGGCCCAGGGAGGGGAGGACGAGGAGGCGGTGAACAACCTCTCGCTGGTGCTGCGGATCGGCTGGGGGGCTTCCGCCTGCCTTGCCTGCGGGGACCTGTACCGGGGGCGGGAACGTCTGCTGGCCAAGCGCCTGGGCCGGCGACTAAGGGCGGATGTGATGAAGAGCAACCACCACGGCCTCTTTACCTCCAACGGCCGCCAGTGGCTGGAGACGGTGGCCCCCCGGGTAATTCTCACCGAGGGCGACGACATCGGCAGCTCCGCCCTGGCGGAGCAGGCCGTCCAAGGGGGCGCCGGCTACTACAGCACCGGCGTATGCGGGGCGGTGCTGGTGACGCTGGACGGCAAAGGGGGGTGCCGGGTGCTCCCCCAGCACGGCCCAAAGCCGGCAGGCTGACCGCCCGCCGGTCCAAAGCGGCCGCAATCACCAAAAGGAGGCAAGGCGATGTTCTTTTCCCAACAGCAGCCCCCTGCCCGGGACGCGGGGCCGGTGACGCCGCCGGAGCGGTGGCTCCAGGCGGTGACGGGGCACCTCTGCTTTTCGGTGCTGGCCAGCCTGCTGCTGAGCCTTTCGACGGTCCCTATGCTGCTGTGCGTCTACGGGTTTTTTCGCACCGGGGCGCTGGTCTTTACTTTGGGGTGGGTGCTGGCCGGGGGGGTGGCGGGGCCGGTCTTTGCCGCCCTCCAGCGGGCCGCCTACGAGCTGCAATACGGGATGCTCTGCTACCCTGGCCGCAGCCTCTTCCGCTGGCTGCGGGCCAGCATAAGGCAGGGGGCGGCGCTGGGGGTGCTGGGGGCGCTGCTGTGGACGCTGCTGCTCTCCCCCCTGTGGCTGCTTGCCGCCGCCGGGGGGCCCGGGCTGCCCCTGTGGTTGCTGGTGCTGCTGGCGGCGGGGGCGGTGGTGCTGGCCTGCGCCGGGGGCTACGCCTTTTACCAGGCCGTCCGGTGGGAGCTCAGCCTTTTGGAGCTCTGCCGCAACAGCCTGCTGCTGCTCTTTGGGGCAGGGGGGCGGGCCTTCCTTTCCGGGGTGGTGTGGCTGGTCCTGCCGGCGGGGCTGCTCCTGTGGTACCCGGTGGTGCTGCCCCTTAGCGTTGTGGCCGGCCTGCCCATGGTGATGAGCATCACCGCCCAGGCGCTGTTTGCCCCCGCCATCGACGGCCTGATGGACCGGCGCCGCCAAGAGGGGACAGAGGAGGACGGGGAGGAGGAACAAGGGTGACAAGGACCTTTTTGCAGGAGTACGACGTTTTGGTGGCGGGGGGCGGGCCCTCCGGCATTGCGGCCGCTGTGGCGGCGGCCCGGCAGGGGGCCAAAACCGCCCTGGTGGAGCGGTACGGCATCTTAGGGGGGATGCTCACCTCCGGCCATGTAAACCCCATCCTGGGGGCAACGGCCCCCGGCACCCTTTTGGACGAGGTGCTTTCCCGCCTTGGGGTGAACCGGATGCGGACCCGCAACGGAGAGGAGCGGGGCTTTGACGCCGAAGGGGCGAAGCAGCAGCTGCTGGAGATGGCGGTGGAGGCCGGAGCAGACGTTTTCCTCCAGACCCCGGTGGTGGAGGTGGTCCGGGAGGGGCGGCGGGTGACAGGGCTGGTTATCGCCACCCAGGAGGGGCTACGGTTCCTTGGGGGGAGGGTGACGGTGGACGCCACCGGGGACGGGTTTGTTGCCGCCCGGGCAGGGGCGGACTGCCGGGTGGGCCGGGAGGAGGACGGGCGCTGCCAGCCCGCTACCCTGGAGTTTACCGTCTACGGGGTGGAGGAGGAGCGGGGCATTACCTGCTGGGGGGGCACCGACCCGGTGACGCTGCCGGACGGCAGGGGGTACGCCGGCCTCTGCCGGGAGGCCGCCGCCCGGGGGGAGCTGCCGGAAAACGTAACCATCGTCCGCATCCACCGCACCGGCGTCCCCGGGGAGCGGGGCATCAACGCCACCCAAGCCAACGGCTGCGATACCCTCACCCCGGAGGGGATCCTTGAGGCGGAGGTCATCCTCCGGGCACAGATCGCCCCCATCCTAACCTTTCTGCGGAAATACGCCCCCGGCTTTGAGGGGTGCAGGCTGAAGGGCACCGGCAGCACCCTGGGCGTCCGGGAGACCCGGCGGGTGATGGGGGATTACGTCATCTCGGACCGGGACGTGGAGGAGGGGGCCCGCCACCGGGAGGTGGTGGTCCACAACGCCTGGTACCTGATCGACATCCACAACCCCGCCGGGGGCGGCCAGGCGGAGGGCCATTCCCAGCCGGCCCAGCCCTACGACATCCCCTACGGCAGCCTGCTGCCCCGGGGGGTGGAGGGGATGCTCACCTGCGGCCGGTGCATCTCCGGGAGCCACCGGGCCCACGGGAGCTACCGTGTCTCCGGGATCTGCTTTGCCACCGGACAGGCGGCAGGAACCGCCGCCGCCCTGGCGGCGCAGCAGGGGGTGACGCCCCGGGAGCTGGCGGTGGGCGACCTCCAGGAGGCGCTGACCCGGGCCGGGGTAACGCTGTTCGGGTAGCTCCGGGCCCGCCGGGAAAGAGCCGGCAAGCGCCCCCGCCGGAATTCTGAAAACAGGAAAAGGAGTTTGCTATGACACCAGAAGAGATCAGAAGGCTTCCCTTTGCGTCCCTCATCGATATGGGGGAATTCGATTGCTGCTGCGGAAAGCGCCACGGCAGCGGTATCCGCCATGTGGTCATCCAGAGCGGCGCGGTCCAAAAGCTCCCGGAGCTGCTGGCGGAGCTGGGGAGCAAAAAGCCCTTCCTCCTCTCCGGCAAGGCCACCTTTGCCGCCGCCGGGGACCGCGTGACCGGGGCGCTGGAGGGGGCCGGCGTCCCCTATGGGCAGTACGTCTTCCCCCAGTCGCCGGTGGTTCCCGCCGAACAGGCCGTGGGGGCCGCGGTGATGCACTTTGACGACAGCTGCGACGCCGTCATCGGCATCGGCTCCGGCGTCATCAACGATATCGGCAAGCTGCTGGCCAAGGTCTCCGGCAGGCCCTACCTTATTGTCGGCACCGCCCCGTCAATGGACGGCTATGCCTCCGCCACCTCCTCCATGGAGTGCGACGGGCTGAAGGTATCGCTGGACAGCACCTTTGCCTGGGCCATCATCGGCGACCTGGATATCCTCTGCCAGGCCCCCCTCCATATGCTCCAGGCAGGGGTGGGGGATATGCTGGCCAAGTACATCAGCCTGGTGGAATGGCGCATCGCCCGGCTGCTGGTGGGGGAGTACTACTGCCCCACCGTCTCCGCCCTGGTGGAAAGCGGCCTGGAGAAGGTGGTGGGAGCCGCCCCGGGGCTGGTGCGCAGGGAGCCGGAGGCGGTAAAATCGGTGATGGAGGGGCTGGTGATCGCCGGTATCGCCATGAAGTACGCCGGGCTTTCCCGGCCGGCCTCCGGGATGGAGCACTACTTCTCCCACATCTGGGATATGCGCGCCCTGGCCTTTGAGGAGGCCCGGGCGGATCTCCACGGGATCCAGTGCGGCATCGCCACCCTGCTATCGCTAAAGGTGTACCAATACATCCGCTCCCTGGAGCCGGACCGGGAGGCCGCGCTGAAGGCCGTCGCCGGATTTTCGGCAGAGGACTGGAACCAGAGTCTCCGCGACTTTATCGGCCCCGGGGCGGAGGCCATGATCCAGGGGGAAAAGCGGGAGGGCAAGTACGACAGGGAAAAGCACGCCCTGCGCCTGGAGAAAATCCTGGAAAAATGGGGGGAGATCTGCGCCATCATCGACACCCTGCCCTCCTATGAGCAGGCCGCGGGCATTCTGTCCGCCATCGGCGCGCCGGTGGAGGCAAAAGACCTTGGCTACACCGCCCAGCAGCTCCGCACCACCTTTACCATGACCAAGGACATCCGCGATAAGTACATCGCCAGCCGTCTGCTGTGGGACCTGGGGAGGCTGGAGGACGCAGCCGCTGTTATCCCGTAAGAGCCTATTCAGGATCTCACCGCCTGCCCCGGCAAAAGAAGCCGTGGTGGAGGCTGCTGCCAATCTGCGCACAGCGTCCGCCGGTACGGTATCTAAAAGTTTCGGTCAAGCCTTTTCAAAGGCTTGCAGGTCCAGGGCAGAGCCCTGGTCGCTCCC